>JAQCDT010000072.1 GCA_027620575.1 Verrucomicrobiota bacterium | reverse complement strand
CAGTGCCGTAAGAATGGTATGCGTCTGGTTTGGATTTAGCGGCAAAGTCAATTGTGTTATAAAGAATGAAATTCTTCGATTAAACTATCTGGGTCTTCGGATCGCATTAAAGCTTCTCCAACTAAAATCGCATCTGCCCCGCAATTTCGGGCACGCATAGCATCTTCAATATCAAAAATTCCGCTTTCACTTACTTTAACAATGCCCGTAGGGATTTTAGGAATCAAAGTTTCAGAAATGGCTAAGTCTGTTGTAAATTGTCTCAAATCACGATTATTCACCCCGACTATTTTAGGGTCAAAATTCAGCGCTCTTTCTAATTCGCTTTCATTGTGAATTTCATATAAAATATCAAGATTTGCATGATAAGCAGCTTCTTGAAGAGTTTTAATTTCATCATTAGATAAAGCACGAACAATAATAAGAATACACTTTGCACCTGCTTCAGCCGCTTCAAGTACTTGAATAGGGTGGATCATGAAATCTTTTCTTAAGCAGGGGGTCGTGCGTTCATGTTGATGTAGAAAATCAATCACATCCCATAAGTCATTTAAGGACCCGCCAAAGTAATCTGTATCGGTCAAAATGGACAATGCATCCGCTTCTGCATTATTGTAAATACGTGCTTGTTCTACTGCATCCATACCTTTTGCAATATCGCCTGCTGAAGGAGATTTTCTTTTTATCTCTGCTATGACAGAAAGTCGATCAGGTGATGCAAGAGCATCAAAAAAAGAGATGCTTGGGCTTTTAGAACGAGCCAGTGCTTCAAGTTCCTTGGCTTTAATTGGCCGTACGATATGTTCGAGCGATCTTCGCTTGTTAGCCATTATTTCCTCAAGTTTATCCATGGGTTGAACTCGAATTCGTCCTATTGTTTATATTTTAAAGTAGATGCAATGAAATTTGCAAACAATGGGTGAGCAGCGTGGGGCTTAGATTTAAACTCTGGGTGAAATTGGACTGCTACAAACCACGGATGCTCTGGCATTTCAATAATTTCTACTAGATCTTTTTCTGGATTTATCCCTGCAAAACGTATGCCTTTTTCCAGTAAGATTTCTCGATAGTCATTGTTAAATTCATAGCGATGTCGATGACGCTCACTAATTGTCTCCGAACCATAAGCAAAGTAGCTAAAGCTATCCTTAGCTAAGGTGCAGTCATAAGCTCCAAGACGCATATTGCCACCTTTTGTCTTTAATGCTTTTTGCTCTTCCATGATATGGATGACTGGATGCGGAGTATTTGCATCAAATTCTGCACTATTTGCTTCTTTTAATCCAGCGACATTACGAGCAAATTCGATGACTGCAATCTGCATACCCAAACACAACCCTAAGAATGGGATTTGATGTTCTCGTGCATATTGTGCCGCAAGAATTTTTCCTTCAATTCCTCTATCTCCAAATCCACCAGGTATTAAAATACCATCGAGGCTTTTTAAAATTTCGGTACCTTCTGTTTCTAAATCTTCAGCATCTATACGTTGAACTCGTACTGCACAATCGTTTGCAATGCCTGCATGAGTGATCGACTCATAGACCGATTTATAGGCATCTTGAAGTTCGATATATTTGCCTACGACTCCGATTTCTACTTTATGCGATGGAGCTTTTAATCGGCGCACCACATCCACCCAAATTTGCATCGAATTATCGGGATTATCTAAATTGAGCTTTTCAATCACTAGATCATCCACTTTTTCTGTCTTAAGCGATAAGGGCAGTTCATAAATAGAAGTTTCAACATCACATTCTTCAATAACAGCCTTAATCGGTACATTACAAAATAGGGAGAGTTTCTTTCGCAGTTCATTTGAGATCGGTTTCTCTGAACGGCATACTAAAATATCAGGTTGAATACCGATCTCTCTTAGCTTTGCTACGCTTTGTTGACTCGGCTTGGTTTTCAATTCACCTGCAGCTTTTAAATAAGGTAATAAAGTACAATGAAGGAAAATTACATCATTTGGATTTTTTTCTAAGGCGAATTGACGCATAGCTTCCAAGAAGGGAAGCCCTTCGATATCTCCAATCGTACCCCCTAATTCGGTAATTACAATATCGGCAGGTTCGCATGCATCCGATGCGATGCGATCTTTTATTTCATTTGTAATGTGTGGGATGACTTGAATCGTAGAGCCTAGGTAATCACCACGTCTTTCTTTTTGTAACACTTTTTCGTATACTTGACCTGAAGTCAGATTATTTAAGCGCGATAATTTACCAGAGGTGAAGCGTTCGTAATGCCCAAGATCTAAATCTGTTTCGGCACCATCATCTAGGACATAGACTTCACCATGTTGAAATGGGCTCATTGTACCTGGATCCACATTCAAGTAAGGATCAAATTTTTGTATGCGAACTGTAAGTCCTCTTTGCTCTAATAAGGCACCAAGTGCGGCTGATGTGAGCCCTTTTCCAAGAGACGAGACAACACCGCCAGTAACAAAGATATATTTTGTGGGTTTTTTTGACATAGGTGATTCTCAGTTAGTGAATGTGTATTATTTTATCTAGTCTTTCAAGACGCATATTGAAAAAGCAATTCTTTTCGATTTTTTTCAAACTTAATTTGTTTTTGTTGGTTTTATATACATTATTAGTTTGATCGTTTGTATTTAAAATGGTTTAATAAGAATCATTTAATCGTATATAAAATTCATGATAAGCGTACGTCAGTATTTTCAATCGTCTTTGGGACGGAAATGGTTAATGGCATTAACCGGATTAATGCTCGTTTTATTTGTAATGGGCCATATGCTGGGCAATTTGCTGATATTTTTAGGTCCTGAGGCTATTAATGCCTATGCTTACAAACTGCATTCAATTCCTGATCCAATAATGGCTTTAATTCGCCTTTCTTTACTACTAGCAGTTGGGGTCCATATTTGGATGGCTGTGCTTTTAACTTTGGAAAATAAGAAAGCCAAGCCCTTGAGCTTTAAAAATAAAGTTAAGTCAACGTATGCGTCTAGAACCATGCGTATGAGTGGGCTTATTTTGCTCTCATTTATCATTTTTCATATTTTACATTACACAGTACGAGTGGTTCCAACTATGGAATACAACGATAATGCCGTTTTTACTGAGATAGCAGGCACTTCGAATTACGTTCCTCTTTATAAAGAAGCACGCCCTGTGATGAAATATGGAGAGCCAGTGCAGACTTTTAACGTCTATGATATGCTGATTCATGGTTTCAAAAATCCCTATGTATCCTTTTTTTATATCCTGTCGGTGGGTCTTCTATGTTTGCATTTAGCCCATGGTATCAGTAGCTTATTTCAAACCTTTGGCCTCCGTAATACGGTTTGGCGATTGAGACTCGATCGTATAGGCTTGATTTATGGCTTAGTTGTTTTTTTCGGTTTTGCCTCCATACCTGTAGCAACACAATTGAATTTTTTGAATTATTCTTGGGAAAGTTCCGAAGCCGATAGTTCCATTTCTCAATCAACAGAGCTTTACCAATCATCCTCTGATTAATTAATCTTTTTAATTTTTAAGCTTAATAATGATATGAATTTAGACTCAAAAATACCCGAAGGACCTTTATCTGAAAAATGGTCTAATCATAAATTTAATATGCGATTGGTGAACCCAGCAAACCGTCGTAAATATCACGTGATTGTTGTCGGTTCTGGATTAGCAGGCAGTTCAGCGGCAGCAAGTTTGGCTGAACAAGGGTATAATGTATCTTGCTTCTGTTACCAAGATAGTCCGAGACGAGCGCATAGTATCGCAGCCCAAGGCGGAATCAATGCTGCCAAGAATTACCAAAATGACGGCGATAGCGTGCAACGTTTATTTTATGATACGATAAAAGGTGGAGACTATCGCTCTAGAGAGGCAAATGTGTATCGTTTAGCTGAGGTCAGTACCAAAATTATTGATCAGTGTGTTTCGCAAGGGGTTCCATTCGCTCGAGAATACGGTGGCTTGCTAGCCAATCGTTCCTTCGGGGGTGCCCAAGTCTCTAGAACGTTTTACGCTCGAGGGCAGACTGGGCAACAACTGCTTTTAGGAGCTTATTCTAGTTTAAATCGTCAAATAGGGTTGGGCAAAGTAACTATGTACACCCGTCATGAGATGTTGGATGTCGTGGTTGTTGGAGGTCATGCTAAAGGGATCATAGTACGAAATTTAGTGACAGGAGAGATCACACGTCATGCGGCAGATTGCGTGGTTTTAGCGAGTGGAGGTTATGGCAATGTCTTTTATCTTTCAACCAATGCCCAAGCGTGCAATGTAACTGCCACCTATCGTGCTTATAAACGAGGTGCTGGCTTTGCAAACCCTTGTTTTACGCAGATTCACCCCACTTGTATTCCCGTGCATGGAGAAGATCAGGCTAAGTTGACTTTGATGTCTGAATCTTTGCGAAACGATGGCCGAGTTTGGGTTCCGAAATCTAAAGAACTTGCAGAGAAGATTCGTTCGGGTGAAATCAATCCAAACTCTATACCGGAAGAAGATCGTGATTATTATTTAGAAAGAAAATATCCAAGTTTTGGTAATCTTGCACCGAGAGATATATCTTCACGCTCAGCAAAAGAAGTATGCGATGAGGGTCGTGGGGTCGCAAGTACTGGATTAGGCGTCTATCTTGATTTTCGTGATGCGATTATTCGTGATGGAGAACAAGCCATACGAGAGCGTTATGGAAACTTATTTGAAATGTATAATCGAATCACTGGGGAAAACCCATACCAGACTCCAATGATGATTTTCCCTGCAGTGCATTATACGATGGGAGGACTTTGGGTGGATTATAATTTACAAAGTACAATCCCTGGTCTCTTTGTCGCTGGGGAGGCAAATTTTTCAGATCATGGAGCTAATCGATTGGGAGCCTCCGCCTTAATGCAAGGCTTAGCCGACGGCTATTTTGTTGTCCCTTACACAGTTGGGAATTATCTTGGAGAGTTGGGCATTGCTGAAGCAGGTTTTTCAAATACACAAGAGGATGCTTTTGAACAAGTAGAGGCAGAAGTGAAACAAAGAATTGATCAATTTATGAATATGAAAGGGACTCGATCACCACGTTCTTTTCACAAGGAACTGGGTCAGATTATTTGGAATTATTGTGGAATGTCACGCAACCAATCGGGACTGAATGAGGCCATTGAGAAATTACAAAAATTGAAAAAAGAATTTTGGCAAAATGTTTTAGTTGTAGGTAAGGCTGAAGAACTGAATGCTGAACTTGAGCGTGCCGGACGTGTTGCCGACTTTATAGAATTTGGAGAATTGATGTGCCGTGACGCTTTGATGCGAGAAGAGTCCTGTGGAGGACATTTCCGTGAAGAGCATCAAACAAATGAAGGAGAGGCTCTAAGAAATGATTCAGATTATGCGTTTGTGGGTGTTTGGGAATACAAAGGAGAAGGGCAAATACCTGTATTGCAAAAAGAAGATTTAGCTTTTGAAAATGTAGCATTAGCGACCCGTAGTTATAAATAATTGTGTTGTATGAAATTAAATTTAAAAATTTGGCGTCAAGAGAGTAAGGAATCAAAAGGCAAATTTGTTGATTACTCTGTCGATAATATTTCCGAAGAAGCTTCTTTTCTGGAAATGTTGGATACTTTGAATGAATCTTTAGTTTCAAAGAATTCGGTACCAGTAGCTTTTGATCATGATTGCCGAGAGGGCATCTGTGGTATGTGTTCACTAGTAATCAATGGTGAGCCACACGGGCCAGAAAAGGCGACAACAACCTGTCAATTGCATATGCGCCATTTCAAAGACGGTGACACAATTACGATTGAACCATGGCGAGCTCAAGCGTTTCCTGTGATTAAGGATTTAACCACAGATCGATCTGCTTTTGATAAGATCATGCAGTCGGGTGGTTTTGTTACTGCAAGAACGGGAAGTGCAGTGGATGCCAATGAGATTCCTATCCCTAAAGAGGTTGCAGATAAGGCAATGGATGCGGCTGCCTGTATCGGCTGTGGGGCTTGTGTAGCTGCCTGCCCGAATGCATCAGCTATGCTTTTCACTGGAGCCAAAGTCAGCCATTTAAATAGCCTTCCTCAAGGTAAAGCAGAAAAAGAGCGTCGTTCTCTTTTAATGGTTCAAGCTATGGACGAAGCTGGTTTTGGTGGTTGTACAAACATTGGGGCCTGTGAGAGTGTTTGCCCTAAATCAATTAATTTAGACGTTATTGCTCAATTGAATCGAGATTATCACAGCTCGAGTTTTAAGAAAATTATGCAATTTTAAATAAGGTGCGATTAGATTAACTTTATTTGTTTTTCTCTAACTTTCCTTTTTTAACTAAATTGCGAAGTTCTTCGAGTTCTAATTCAATGGGTGTTTGGGATCCTGATTTTTTAAACCAATTATTCAGAATTAAAGAC
>JAQCDT010000071.1 GCA_027620575.1 Verrucomicrobiota bacterium | reverse complement strand
AATAGTTCATAAAAGTCGCTTAATAATGATAGTAAATTAATTTTATTTCTAACCATTTTAAGTTCATGTGTTTTAAAACCTAATGACTTAAAATAATCTTGGTAATTTGTAAAATTCATTGCTAAGTGAACATTATACCCATTTTGCTTAGCAAATTGAGCGATTAAAAGCCTATGAGACTTAAAAAACCAATCTACATTAACAACAATAAGTAAGGTTTTCTTTTTCACAATTGTGCCGTAAAAATTTTGTACAGAGAAATTATTGAATCAAGACTAAATGAATCTACTATTCTTTTTCTAGTAATTGTTTTACGGTAATTTCATTGCTGCGAATTAATAGTCCGTCATTCGTTGTATGCATCAAACAACGAATCGCTGAATGGTTTTTGGATTGGACTTCCACGACCCAACCTTTGTTAGTAACAATATCTGGAGGGCATGCCCGACTTGATGCAAATACAAGGAATCCTTGAGAAAAATGCTTCACCAATTACATTTCCGAAGGACTCAATAAAACTAGAGGAAACAACACATTCAAATGATTCCATAACATTGCATATTTCTAGAGTTGAATCAACAAACTTAATATTAGAATCAAGACCAAACTCTGTATGTAAAGAATGTAGATTGTTAAGCTTTTAGTGGTAGTTTGTTCAATAAACATCCAAAATGCCTTAGGGTGTTTATCGTGAGAATTTTGAATGCACGCATAAAAATCTTATGATATTTACATTCGCGAATAGAGAGATAAATCCAACATAAAGATTTGGTTTGTTAGTGATAGTCAATAGGTCGGGTCCACAATTAATGGGGTGCCCCAAAGGAAATTGCAAAATAAGATTATCTCCTAGAAGAGGATTTTTCCTGTAGGTTAATTAACCCTGAAGTTTCGGGTTTGATTAAAAAAAGGTGAAATCTTATCGATATAATCATCATGTTTTTTAAGAACATGAACGACGTGACCTTGCTCATTAAATTCTCTTACTATACTTGACCTGATATTAGAAATAGTGCAAGCATCATCGGTGCAGACTAGGATTATTTTTATAACTAATTTTCATTAATCAGTTGTTATTCGATTACATTTGACCAGCATATAATTGAATTATGTCCTTGTGCGTGAGAACATTTCCCTCCGATTTTCTACCAAGAAAGAAAACTCCAGAAGAAGCGTCAAACATGGAGCTCTTTGAAACGAAATACGCAACAGGTCTCAGTAGAAAACCTACCACCAAACCGAATACCCTACCAATCTTTCGACTTCGGGTAATCGACCAAATCAAATATCTAGTCGCCCAAGCAAAAACTAATTCCGGGCCTTGATTACCTCCCATCCGTATTGATTCGAACTTCCTGAACAAATATCGATGTCCAAGCACTGTAAAACGAGTAAAATCATATGCACCTTCATGAACTTGTTGCATGAAAGGAGTCTCTGCATAGACAAGTCCGTTTACCCTCAGTACTCTGTGAATCTCTGAAACCACAAGTGTCGGTTCTAACACATGCTCCAAAACAGCTTGAATCCAAACTCCGTCATAGTAACCACCTTTAAGAGGAAGGTAATGAGCATCGCATATAACATCGACAGAACTTGAACCATAGATATCAATACCGTGAATTTCAATCTCATTGTTATTCCATAATTCTTCAGTCCCAGATCCCTTCTCGCCAGACCCTATCACCAAAACCTTCGGCTTTATATTTTTGAGGAACAGCTCCTCGATAAACAAACTGCAATTAGCTTTGGTAGTTTTACTTTCACCAACAATCATTTTTTTAAGTCTTGAAAAACCTGAAAGTGGTCTTTCGATGTAGGTTTGATCAGAACCTTCATCACAAACTGTATCACATCTTTTTTCACTTACCAAGACAGGAATTTCATTTACAATTGGAAATATATCATCAGGTCTGAAATGTTCGCATTCTTCATTTTGACAGGCAAAACCTCCCTCTACTCTCAGAAGGTTTGACTTCAATTTGCAGGGACAAGTCAAAGGTAAGTTAGTTTTCATAACAATAGATTTTGATCCGTTTAAACTAAAAGTAAAAGATTATAAATGATAGATAAAAAAATAATGAATTTTCATTTTTACGGACTAGGAAACATCTGATAACCAAGCCTGAAACATAAGAATATTCCACAAAAAATAATGCCAATTTTTTTGACCGGATAGATGTTCAGCCCACTTTAGTCTAATATCATCGGGATGGAAAAATCCTTCTTGCAACAAACGAGACTCATCAAGCAAATTCTCCGCCCATTCTCGCAAAGGTCCTCGCAGCCATGCATCAATTGGAACGCCAAAGCCCATCTTCGGGCGTTCAATTAACTCCTTAGGCACATATTTGTAAAGAACTTGCCTAAGAATCCATTTGCTCTCTCCGTGATTTAATTTTAGTTTATGAGGTATTTTCCAGGCGAACTCCAGCACGCGATGGTCCAAAAAGGGAATCCTCGTCTCAAGGGACAATCCCATTGCCGCTCGATCCACTTTAACGAGAATATCATCGGGAAGGTAGGAAATTGAATCTAGGACCATCATTCGCTCGATTCGCCCTAATCCATTCAAGTCCGGTTTTGCTCTCGTGAGATGGGTTTGCGGGTCGCTTCCATTGATAACTAATTTATCTGGTTTGCAAGTTTGGGATATGCAAGTTAAGTATAAATCCTCTACTGTTCTGCTAGTCAAAGCACCCGCCCCTTTGTGCATCTTGTCCCCAAAATTTGCATAATTTGAAGACACACTAGGTAGGAACTTGGACAGGGAAGTCCAGTAACGAGTCGGTACGGAAGTTATGAGCGATGCAAGAATCTTCCTCAATGGAACTGGGATTGGTTGGATCATATTCCATAGCTTATCGGTAAGAGTGTACCGATTGTAACCGCAAAAGAGTTCATCCCCTCCATCGCCTGAAAGAGAAACAGTAACTTCTCGCTTAGCCAACTGCGAAACTAGAAAAGTTGGAATTTGAGAAGAGTCCGCAAATGGCTCGTCGTAAAGTTTGGGAAGTTTCGGAATTACCTCCATCGATTCCTCAGGCGAAACATATAATTCCGTGTGGTCGGTACCTATATATTTAGCTACTGCCTTTGCGTGAACGGCTTCATTGTAACCCTCTTCATGAAAGCCTATAGAGAATGTCTTGACGGGGCGGGAAGATCTCGCCTGCATAAGTGCTACGATGGTAGAAGAATCAATCCCTCCGGAAAGGAAGGCTCCGAGCGGAACATCGGCAACCATCTGTTGCCCCACCACATCAAGCAGGAGAGCGTCCAGTTGGTCGACCAAATCCGATTGATTTCCCTTCAAAGGTGAGGAAACGCCAGACAAAGCCATCTCAGTGAGTGACCAATAACTAGTACTTTTAGGCAACCTCTTCAGCCTAAAGTCATCGCTCCTTAATTGAAGAAGGTGTCCCGGCAAAAGTTTGACGATACCCTCATAGATGGAATAAGGCGCAGGAACATAGGAGTGCCTCAAAAAAAGGGTCAGGGAATCTCGGTCAACTTTGCCCTCGAAGCAGGGATGCATCTTGAGTGCTTTGAGTTCAGATCCAAAAAGAAAAACGCTTTTGCCATTTCGCTTTTGCCATCCGTAATAGAGGGGCTTTTCACCCATCCGATCCCTAGCCAATGTTAAAACTCGATCCCGACGATCCCAAATGGCAATGGAAAACATTCCCACGGTTCGCTTAAGTGTCTCCTCTATACCCCAACACTCCATGGCAACAAGCAGAATCTCGGTGTCGGAATGACCCTGCCAAGGCCCGATCATTGAATTGGAGTCTTCAAGTTCCTTCTTAAGGATTAAATGGTTGTAAATCTCACCATTAAAAACAACAATGTAACGATCGGAGGGCGATACCATCGGTTGTTTCCCCGCAGGAGAAAGATCGATTATGGAAAGACGACGATGAGTTAAAATTATACCATCCTGCTCGCTATGCCAAATCCCATCATCATCAGGTCCACGATGAGCGATAGCATTCGCCATCATTTTCCCAAATTGACAAGCTGACTCGGGGTTTACCCCACTTGCATCCCAAAAACCAGCAATACCACACATAATTTAAGCTAGCATGGATTGATACATTTCCTCGTACTGCCTGACCACTAGTCCAATCTCGTAGTTTCGTTCAATTCGTTCCCTTGCCAATCGCCCCAACTGGCGATGTTGATTAAGGGAAAGACTTAGGATTTGCAAAATGCCGGATGCCAAAGCAGTCATATCTCCAACAGGAACTACTAGCCCCGTATCGCCAACGATCTCAGCAGCATCCCCCACATCAGTTACCACGCATGGCGTTTCGCATGCCATTGACTCTACTAACACACAAGGGAAAGCTTCACCATGAGAAGGGAGGACCAATACATCGAATGAAGACATGAGCCGAGGGATATCATCCCTGTTACCCAAAAGGTGAAAAAAATCATTAAACCCAGAACTAGAAATGGCAGTATTTATTTTTTCATTTTCACTATCAATTCCCGGCCCAACTAGCAAAAATTGACAGTTTTTATTTAACCTGCATACCTTTTCTGCTGCATGAATTAAACCAATAATATTTTTTTGAGGATCAAACCTACTAACTACTCCAACTAAAGATACATGCTCATCAATATTTAACTCTTCTTTTACAGAGAATTTTGCGTCTTTTTGAGAGGAAAAACTGCTAACATCTACCCCATTTGGAATAAATTTCATAATTCTTTCAGTGTAACCATAATCACAATGAGTTCGAATAGCTCGCTTTGAACACGAAAAAATAATTTTGGGGATCAACCCGGAAAGCTTCGAACATATTCTAATAATAATTAAAGTGGAAAACTTGTTGAATTTTGGTGATAAATTTGACTGATGAATACCCCAAGCAATATTTTTGATTCCACCAAGTCGAGCAGCGAGAGAACCGAATAGGTCAGCATGGTACATCCACGTGTGCACTAATTCGGTTCTATGATCACGAATAATTTTTACTGCACGAAGTAGCAAAAGTGGATTGAAGAATACAGATGAAATCTCGAGAGAATAAACTTTAACTCCTAGACATTCTATTTTTCTTCCAACTTCTCCGCTAGTTGAAAGAGAAATAACAATGGGTGAGAATGTTTTTTTATCTAATTTTTGCAAGAATCTGTATAGCATCATTTCTGCACCACCAGTTGACAGCGAGGTTATGAAAAAACAAATCTTAAACACAACTCGGAGATCGGAAAAGAATTTCCTTCGTCTTAGCTGGCGACGAAACCAAGCTACATGTTGCCAGCATCACCGCCACATCACCTACGACTTGAGCAAAAATCATCCCTCCCTTCAGATCGGTAATTAAAATCAAGAAGAAGATCGTGTGAGTCACAAACTTCGAACAGTGATCACCCAAGGATCTTGAGGCAAGAAACCAATAGCAAAAGAACGTAAAAATCATTAGAATAAGGTAGAATATACCGCCACCAAATAGTTTTTGCTGGTATCCGGAATCAATGTTAGTCAGCTGATCTGTCAGATTCATGTAACCATTTCCGATTAAAAAAGTCGTCATTTCAGGATAATAAAAAAGTGAGCCTAAGAGGGCGGTAGAGCTTCGTGTTGAAATCTGACCAGTCTCAAAAAAAGTTATGAAAATCTCAAACATTACCTTAATTGTATCAGTATGAATAATTTTGAAAGACAAAAATGTTGAAACTAAAAGTGAAAAAGAAAAGGCAAATAAAAAACCCATTTTCATGAATGATTTGCTTCTAAAGTAAACTATAAAGAATAAAGGAAGTACCAAAGCACCAAGATAAAGTGCTGTTCTAGCGGTAATAAAAAGAGTTAGGATCAAAAGAATTATGAGTAGGCAAAGCCAAAGGTTGAATTTTCTTCGGATCATCCAAAAACCAAAAAGAACCCCATAGAGTGAAAGCATTCCAGCCGAAGGATAACCGCACATTAGACCGGGTTTTCGAAAGGCCACATTAATGTCCTTGTTGAAAGAAGGCATGATCAACCATGAGGAATCCATATGCAGAAAATCGAGAATGTACTGAGCGCATATAACGGAAGCGTTAATTAGAGCAGCTACGAATACTGCTGTTGCTACAATGTGAAATGGCTTTTTCACCAAAGAGAGCAAACCTATCAATCCCATCAATAAAACTACTTGCCTTATGGGCTTTCCAATTATGATCGGGCTTATGCTTTGGTTAATTAAAAAAGATAGCAGGGCGATCAGCAGGAGTGCAATCCAAAGAACAAAAATAAGCCTCGATTCTTTATTCGTAAAAAACTGACTGAATCCTAATACAACAAATAAGGAAAGAGGTAATAATGACAAGTCAAACCAGCCTATCTTTGGTAATAAGAGCACTGAACATAATATAAAAATAATAAAATTATTATTATGTATTATAATACATTTTG
>JAQCDT010000070.1 GCA_027620575.1 Verrucomicrobiota bacterium | reverse complement strand
AGAATTAACTTAAAAAATAAATAAAAAATTAAATAAATAAACTTGCAGTTGGAGAATAGCTTTCTAACTTCCTTATCTTTTAAGGTTCTCTCCCGTTCGTCTAGCCCGGCCTAGGACACCAGGTTTTCATCCTGGCGACAGGGGTTCGAATCCCCTACGGGAGGCCATTTTTTCATCACTAATTATTTTCTCGGATGGTGAATTGCATGTTCTTCTTGAAGGCGTGCCTTTTGCATACTTGTATAGATTTGCGTTGTTGAAATATCAGCATGTCCGAGTAAATCCTGAATAGATCTTAGGTCTGCGCCTCCTTCAAGTAAGTGCGTAGCAAAGGAATGTCTTAATGTATGTGGTTTAATTACTTTTTTGATTAACGCTTTTTCTGAGTAGCGTTTTATTAAATGCCATATGGTTTTTCTAGATAAGCCTTTACCCAATCGACTTAGAAATACGGCTGTATCTGTATTCGTGTTTACAAAGCTTGGACGAGAACGAACCAAGTAAGCATCTAATGCTTTTGAAGCATTAACTCCAAGTGGCACTATCCTTTCTTTAGAACCTTTGCCAAAAACTCTCAAAATACCGGCTTCTATATTTATATGTTCAATTTTTAGAAAACATAGTTCAGATACTCTTAACCCTGCACTGTACATTAATTCAATGATACAGTAGTCCCTTAATCCATAGGTAGTGTCTGTCTTTGCGGCATTAATCAGTTGATTCATCTCCCCTATTTCTAAGCTTACCGGAAGTTTTTTATCTAATTTAGGTCGATAACTTAATTCGGAAAAGTCTTTATGGATTATTTTCTCTTCAATAAGAAATTTGCAGAATGAACGAATTGAAGTGAATTTGCGTGACTGACTTTGTTTCGATAGTTGCTTAGAGCCAAGTTCATTGAGCCAGGCATCAAAATGGCTATTCTCAACTGAATCCCAAGACTTAATCTTTTTACTTAAGATGAATTTTAGAAATTGTGAAATGTCTGAATGGTAACTTTTAACCGTGTGTTTGCATAAACCTTTATCCAGCTCCAACCACGTGAGATAGAGTTCAATTGCGTTTTGAAATAAATCTGTAGTATTTGTACTCAATGAATCTTGTTTAATTACAGCTTGTTAATTCAACAGCTTCAATTAAATATTCAATAATTCTCAAAGCTTCATGAATAAAGCAGTATTCCATAGTAATCTCATTACTCCCTCGGACTTGCCTGGGATACTTCGTTATGTTCGCTTGTTTAGAAGGCAAACATTTTTCATTGGTATAGATGAAGCATTAATTCAAACAGATATCTTTTCTACTATCTTGAAAGAAATTGAGGTGTTAGATTCACTAAACATACGAATTTGCCTATTTTTTTATCAATTCAAACAAGGTGAATTCTTTTTAATCAATCTCAAGCAACTATTGGCTCTTTCTAGTCTTCAAGACTCGCTTGATATTGATGAACTAACGTTAAGTGATTCAGGTGCTAGTTACATTGACTTAGCTGAAAAGATTAAGCAATCGTTTGATAAACAGAGTGTGTGCCTTATACGACCCAAGGATAGCTCGATAAATTTTGAAAGTCACTCTGCTTTCAAAGAGCTCTGTCAAACGACTCAAATACATAAATTAATTTTTCTTAGCAATAATCAGTGTCCAATAATCAATGAGGAACCGTTGACAAATATCTCTGCAAGTGAGTTGAAAGATAATTTGTTGAAGGAGTCAGCCGATCAACTGCCAGATTGGTTTTTGAACTATAGTCAGTTAGCCATAGAAGCAATCGATCTAAAAATTGAGCGGGTTCATTTCCTAAACTGTAATATACATAATGCCTTGCTCAATGAACTCTTTGATAAGGTTGGAATTGGTACAATGATACATTCCAATAAGTATGAAATTATTCGTGAGGCTAATATCAACGATGTACAAGCCTTACATAATCTCACAAAAAATGCAGTTAAGAGGGATGCGCTTTTGAATCGTTCCCTAGATACGATACAAGAAAAAATAGACGATTACTGTGTTTATGAAATCGATGGAAGTATTGTAGCCTGTACCTGCATTCATTATTTCAAAGAAGATCGCTCGGTGGAAATTGGTAGCGTCTTTGTGCAACCTTATTATAATGGACGTGGCATAGGTCGCAAGTTGGTGAATGATGCTTGTGAAAAAGCTTATAAAAAGGGATATCTTTCTGCATTTGTTCTTACAGTGGATGCTTCAAAGTTTTTCCAATCGAAATGTGGTTTTACAGAGGCTGAATTCCATGAATTACCTGAGGAGCGACAGTTAAAGTATAAAGAAAATAAGAGAAACTCTTTTGTTCTTAAGAAAGAGTTGGTTTAATCGATGGAACATACCTGTATTATCGATGCTTTTGGTCGTATGTTTATCAATCCAGATAAAGACACGATTCTATCACACCTGAATGCTTTATTTTCAAATGACACAGAGGACTGCCCTCTTCGCGATGTTTCTTTAACGCATTATTTATCTGGGTATGTATTAATTTATTCGGACCCTAATATTCTCACCTTAGAAAATATGAATAAAAAAGAAGAACCCGTTCGATTTATTTCCAATGTTGCATTGAATAAAGCTTATGATTTATTTTTAGCATTAAATTCAAATCAAATAGAGGCGGTCACTTCGCTCTCTTGGGAAAAGCAATAATATTTACACAAACACTGATTATTTTAAGATGAAACCAAACGAAAAGCCACTCAGTCCTAATTTCTCATCTGGTCCATGTGCCAAGCGTCCTAGTTGGACAATTAATGCTCTTGATGGAGCTTTAGTTGGACGTTCCCATAGAGCAAAAATAGCTAAAGAAAGAATCCAATCGGTTATCGACGAATCTAAAGAATTATTAGGGCTACCCGAAGATTATGTGTGTGGAATTGTTCCTGCATCGGATACTGGAGCTATTGAGATGGCTATGTGGTCCTTACTGGGTGCTAGAGGTGTTGATGTACTAGCCTGGGAATCTTTTGGCTCTACATGGGTCGGAGACATTCTGAACGAGCTTAAATTAGATAATGCACGAAAATTTGTTGCGGATTATGGACAGTTACCTGATTTAAACGCGGTGGATTTTACCAATGATGTTGTTTTCACCTTCAATGGAACAACCTCGGGTGTTCGTTTAAAAGACTTAGATTGGATTCCAGATAATCGAGAAGGATTAGCAATTTGTGACGCCACCTCTGCTGTATTTGCTATGGATATAGATTATTCAAAACTGGATGTCATTACCTGGTCTTGGCAAAAAGTCATGGGCGGTGAAGCAGCGCATGGAATGATTGCATTAAGTCCTCGTGCTTTAAAACGTCTTGAAGAATATACGCCTCCTTGGCCAATGCCAAAGATTTTTAAATTAGCTAAAAAAAATAAGGTTATTTCAGATATATTTACTGGTGCTACCATAAATACGGTGTCCATGCTTTGTATTGAAGATGCTTTAGATGGGCTTAGATGGGCACAATCAATTGGGGGACTTGAGGGCTTGGTACAAAGATCAAATAATAATTTAGCCTCAGTAGCCAATTGGGTAGAAAAAACAGACTGGATAGACTTTCTTGCTGAAGATGCTGAAACACGATCAAATACCTCTATTTGCTTGAAGATAGTTGCTCCTTGGTATATGGCTTTGTCTCCTGAAGAACAAGCAAGTAAAGCTAAGGCATTAGTTGCACTTTTGGAAAAAGAAGGTGTTGCCTATGATATAGGCAGTTATCGAGATGCTCCTCCAGGCATTCGTATTTGGTGTGGTGCCACTGTTGAAACAGCATCCGTTGAAGCATTGCTACCATGGATTGAATGGGCTTTTGAGTCTATTAAGTCTTAAAGCATCGTGCTCTCTAATTTATAAATAGCTGAGTAAGTACTGCTGGTTAAATGTCGCAACTAGCAAGTAGCCTATTTTTTAATCATAGCTTAAATCTCTGGCCTTGCCCCTAAAAATATAATAAGCAAATGCAGTATAGGCGATTAAAATTGGCAGTACTAATAAAGCACCATAGAGCATAATTATAAGCGATTCGGGTGCTGCCGCAGCTTCTAAAAGAGTCATTTTATTAGGCACGATATAGGGAAAAAAACTGTAGGCTAGACCGATAAAAGTGAACAAATAAATCGTGGTGGTAATGGCAAAAGGCAACCAGCAATAACGGTCGTTGGGCATTGGCATTTTTCTTAACAGCCTATAGAGCCAAAGGATTAAAGTTACTGTAAACAAGGCAATCAACAGATAAAATATAGCCTCTGGAAAGGAGGATAATTTATCAAAAATGTGTTTGTTCATCAGTGGGGTCACTGCATAAATTGCTACCAACCCTGCAACTGAATTTACTAGATGGTATTTGGCCCATTTCACCGATTTTTCCTGCAATGTATTGTCCGTTTTCATAATCAGCCAACAAGCACCCACCAAACAGTAAGCAGAACATAAAACGACTGCTATTAATGCAGAAAAAGTCACTCCTGCTAAACTACTATCAAATCCTGTGATATAAGATCCAAGCATATAGCCTTGTCCTAGTGACATGAGTAATGATCCATAAAAGAATTTATTGTTCCACCTCCATTTTTGTTGGTATGGGACTTTTGCTCTAAAATCAAAAGCAACCCCTCTGAAAATTAAACCAAAAAGCATCACTGCGACAGGTAAGTATAATTTCGTTAGTATTATACCATGTGCCATAGGAAAAGCGACAAGAAGTAAGCCGATACCAAGGATGAGCCAGGTTTCGTTCGCATCCCAAAAAGGTCCGATTGACGCAATCATGCGGTCTTTTTCGTGCCAATTAGCATTCTCAATAAGCATCCCTACTCCAAGATCGTATCCATCTAGTACGCCATAAATTAACATTGATAAGCACATGAGAAAGGCGAATGAGTAAGGAAGCCAATTTCCATCGATTATTGTTTGTTCTACCATAATTGAATCCTTATATTTATCCCGTGGTTTTATTGATTGTCGCAAGTCGTTCACCTCCAGTAATGACTTGTTTTTCTGGGTCTCTTTGACCTCCATCACCCGCCCGTCGTGCCATAAAGAAAAGCGTAATGATATACCCAATCGTTAGAAAGGTATAAATGGATAGATATACAATTAAAGTAGAGAGAACCATCCCACTTTTGACTGAGCCAAGTGCTTCTTTTGTGGTGAGGACACCTTGTACAAGCCACGGTTGACGGCCAATTTCTGTCACATACCAACCTAAGATCGTTGCGAGACATCCAGAAAGCGTCATAGCTACTAATGTGTAAAGATAGTACTTAGGAAGTTTTTTACCTCTTAAGAGATAATAACTTCCTGTCCACGATACGATTATCATTAAAATACCTATGCCAACCATGAGTCTAAACCCATAAAACAAAGGTGCCACTGGCGGATGCTCTGTAAACTCTTCCAAGCCTTTTACCTCTCCATCTGCTCTATTTGTAATAATTAAGCTAGAGAGATAAAGAATTTCAATGGCATAGTCATTACGCTGATGCTCTTGATTAGGAACACCAAAAAGAACTAAGGGAGCACCTGTTTGCGTTTTCCAAGTACCATCCATAGCAGCTAGTTTAGCTGGCTGATATTCTTTTGTATTTAAACCATGTTCATGGCCTATGTATATTTGTAGAGGAATTAAAATTGTCGCTAAAATGATGGAAGTTTTCAGTGCCTTAATAACTGAATCAGATCGATCTTTATGAAGCACACGGTAAGCCGATAATCCAGTAATCAAAAATGAGGCCGTTAAACCTGATGCCAAAAGCATGTGAATTAGGCGATAAGGCATAGACGGATTAAAAACAACGTCCCACCAGCTAGTCACATGGGCTTGCATTAAGCCATTAACATTTGCAATCATCTCAAACCCTGCTGGCGTATGCATCCAACTATTCAACACCAAAATCCAAAATGCTGAAGCTGTAGTGCCCATAGCGACTAAAAATGTAGCCATTGTATGAAGCCAACCAGGGACTCGACTAAACCCAAAAAGCATAACCCCTAAAAAAGTTGCCTCTAGGAAGAAAGCTGTCAGCACCTCATATGCTAAAAGTGGGCCAGCTATATTACCTACAGTTTCCATGAAACCAGGCCAATTAGTACCAAATTGAAATGACATAGTTACACCACTCACTACTCCGATGGAAAAACTGAGTGCAAAGACTTTGGTGAAGAAAAAATACGCTTTCATCCACGCTTCATCTTGTGTCATATTGAAGCGAATTTTGAAAAATAGTAATATCCAACCTAATGCTATAGTGATGGATGGAAACATTATGTGAAATGTAATATTCGCAGCAAATTGAATTCGAGATAAGATAATTGAATCTACTTCCATTAGTACGGTACTTATTTTTTACTAGACTTAAATAAAACTAATATTTAGAATTAGTAATAATGTTATTAGACCTACTG
>JAQCDT010000069.1 GCA_027620575.1 Verrucomicrobiota bacterium | reverse complement strand
TGTGGCTTGCGAGTAAAAAGCGAGTTTATCTTCAGCATGAATATCTTCGGATACTTGGTCTTTAGGAATGCCGATAGATTCAAGCCAATTAATGCATGTGTCTAACCATTCTCTGTGCAGGGTCTTCCAATCAGCATCTGGTGAAATAAAGTATTCAATCTCCATTTGTTCAAATTCACGGGAACGGAAGATAAAGTTTCTTGGAGTGATTTCATTGCGAAAGGCTTTGCCGATTTGTGCAATTCCAAAAGGAATTTTAACTCGACCCGTATCGACTATATTTTTGTAATTTGCAAAGATACCTTGAGCGGTTTCGGGTCTTAAGTAAGCAACCGCCGATTGATCGGCAAGCGGACCCACTTTAGTTTCAAACATGAGTTTGAATTCTCTTGGCTCGGTTAATGTTCCGATCTCTTTCGCATCAGGCCCGAGAGTGATCGCTCTTTGAGCTTCGTCTAATTCAGTGATTTCTACTCCATCGCTATCCAATTGGCTTTCGTCTAATTTCGCCTGTTTATTACCAAGGCTATCTCTCAGCTTTTTAGCTTGTTTGATTCGGGTATTTAAATCAGTTCCTTCGACTACAGCAATATATCCAGCAGAACTGCCCTCTAAAATCACAGGATAAATAAATAGCTGGTCCGCTCTGTAGCGTAATTTAGATTCTTTACAATCGACCATAGGATCAGAAAACCCATCAACATGACCGGACGCTTTCCAAATATCTGGATGCATAATAATAGAAGAATCGAGCCCGACAATATCGTCTCTTCTTTGTACCATATCTCGCCACCAAATATTTTTGATATTGTTTCTTAATTCAACTCCGAGTGGTCCATAGTCAAAAAAGCCATTGTAGCCTCCATAAATTTCAGAAGAGGCAAAAATAAATCCCCTTCGTTTACAGAGACCAATTATTGATTCCATTAAGGTAAGATTACTCGTGTTGGATTGTTTCATTTATTTGAACAATGGTATCTGATATTTAAGCGTCAAGTTTAGGATTTAATATTAATAATTAATTTACTTTCTCTCCTCAGTCTCTAATGATGTTATCCAATTTATAAACTGTAATTTGTAGCTCTGCCTTTTAATGAGTACTTTATCGACCTTCAGCCTTCCTAAGCGAATCCTACTTTCATTTTTATGGCTGTTTATGTGTGCTTTGGCAAAGACCTTGAGAATAAAGCATGATGACAAGGGTCGATTATTCTTAACAGGAGAAATACACAATCAAAGCAATGGAAGTGCATCCTTTTTCTTATTTTGGCATAATCAATTACTTTTAATCTTTCTTTTATTAATTGTTCATAAAAAGAAATTTCCCCCATTTACTGTTTTGGTCAGTTCAAATAAAAGTGCAGATATTTTTGCTGCACTTTTAGAAATTGCGGGCTATTCGGTCGTTCGCGGTTCTGCTAATAATAAATCCCTACAAGCTCTTAAGGGAATACATAAAGCAATTAAGAAGCACCATGTAATCGCCTATGCGGCAGACGGGCCAACTGGGCCTATTTATCAATTTAAGCCAGGAGCCGTTTTTTTATCCCATAAATATAAAGTGCCCATCGATTTAGTTTACATGAAGCCAGCCCGATTTATTGCCTTTAAAACTTGGGACCGACTAAAGTTGCCTCTGCCATTTACTCAAGTGCAGTTTGACTGGTGTCGAGTGATGCCAGATGAATTTGAGGCCAACACAAGTGTTTCCCAAGCAAAAGAAGGGCTGAATCAATCGGTCTCAATATTAGAGAGCCGTATGCAATCAATAACCGGAGACCTTAGAGCCAATTAAATGTCGGTGCGGTGATAGATGTTTCATCGGATTGTGCAAACTGGTTTTCACCATTCGCCCAAATTTCATCATTGATGAGTAATTTATATTCTATCGGTTTATCAGCAGACTTGGTTTCCCATGCCCATTCATAAGGAGATAGATTTCTCATTAAGATGCCCACATCCCAGCTCAGTCCCGCTCCTTCACCTCGAATATAAAGATTGTTGCCAAAGCCGACATCGACTCGAGCGGCTATCGTAGTTTTGACAGCTATTTTTTTCTTCGCACGTGGTTTCTTCGCAACTGCCTTTGTTGCTTTTTTCACAGCCTTTTTTGCGGCTGTCTTCGTTGCCTTAGCTGCTACCTTTTTAACTTCTTTTTTCGTAGCTTTTTTGACTACTTTTTTGACCGGCACTTTCTTTACGGCTTTTTTAGTTGTTTTCTTTGTCATTTTGAAGAGTTTAAATTTTGACCCAACAGTGAGTCTTTATAGTTTACTATTTGAAGTGTATTATTGAATACATGACTCGAGTATTTTTTGCATTTTTAAAGTCACATACACGATGTTAGATGTGAATTTAATTACATTTTGAATCATTTTTTGCAAATAGGCAAACTCTTTAAAGTCAGGTAGGGTAAAAAAATCAGAGCTTACATCGCCTGAAGTACTACTAGAAAAACGGTCTTTTTCAGTCATCTATTTAAACTTTACAGAATAAAGTTTAATTCATAAGTTTAAAGGTTCAGGAGGACTCAGGCTTTGCTTATTTCATAAGTGCACACGCTTTCTATACTCAAGCTGATGAATCTAAATAATTTTGTTCTTTCTTAAGTTGTCGATTTTGATCTGCGGGCGTTCGCTTGCATTTGCAAGAGGAAAGTCCGGACACCACAGGGCAGAGTTCCCTATGAAAGTAGGGGCATATTTTGGTGACAAAATATGACGGATAGTGTCACAGAAAATAAACCGCCTTTGATCGTTTCGGCGAAATAAGGTAAGGGTGAAAAGGTGAGGTAAGAGCTCCCCGCATCAAAGGTAACAATGATGGCTTGAAAAACCCAGCTCGGTGCAAGACAAAATAGGAAATCGAGTGGCTCGCTCTATGATTTCGGGTATGTCGCATAGATAAATGAACGCACAATCAGTTTACTGATGGACAGAATCTGGCTTACAGCAGATCAAAATCGACACTTTAAATTAATATTTGACAAATTGGGTAGTATTTCTTTCACTACCGAACTTTTCTTTAAATCTATGGCTAATACTAAATCAGCACTTAAATATATTCGTAAAACGGAAACTCGCACATTGGCAAATCGCCAAGTGAAATCTCGTTTGAAAACACTTGCTAAGCAAGTCAAGACAGCAGCTAGTTCTGAGGACAAAGATGCATTGTCTGAGAAGACACGCCTGTACATTTCAGCATTGGACAAAGCGGGCAAATCTGGACTTGTTCACAAAAATAAAATTGCACGTCATAAAGCATCCTGTGCAAAGCTCTTAGCTTAGTTCCTAGTATAAAAACTTTTACCCCAAATAAAACTTACCCCTACATCTGCATCTGTGGATTAGGGGTTTTTCTTTAGCACTGTTTTAGCCATGAGTGATCTACTACCAACAAACTCTAAGCAACAACGCTTATCCACCAAGGCGATTGGTTTCCCTGAAGGGCTTCTTTCGGAAGCACCTCTACGCATTCAGGTACTTGCCGATACCCCTGACTTTATTGCTTTAAATAAGCCTGCCAATATTTCGCTTAGACAGCATCCTTGGGATGATAACGTGCCAAACTTAGATTCGGCCTTGAATTATCAACTTAAGGAAGAAAAGCCTGAGATCCTTGCACTGGGTGCTCAATCATTCGGATCCATCTATTTTTTTGAAAAAGCGATCAGTGGGGTAGCACTTTTTTCAAAACACAAAGAAGCCTTAGCTTTTTTGCGAAATGCCTTTGGTTCAGGTTTAATGGAATTTCAATTTCAATTTATTGCTCAAGCCGAGGAGGGGATAGAACAAAGTATGATTGATGAAACCCCTTTGATTCCTCATCGCTACAAATATAAAATGGTACCATCAACAGCTAAAGGAAAGCGTGCTAGAACCGAATTTACATGTTTAAAACGAGGCCATGATTCGTGGAGTCTTTGGCAAGCGAAGATCAATTACCTTCGCCCACATCAATTGAGAATTCATGCATCTCTATCAGGGTTGAAATTACTGAACGATGACTTGTATCGTGGTGTTGAGGCCCCGACTTATGCAGCGGTAGGCAAACGCAAAAAAGATGGAGATGCCGACACAAAGATTTTTTCAGATCTAGCTCTGACCCTAAATTCAGTTCAATTCAGTTCAGAATCTTCCGAAAGCGTAAGCCTTGTTGCAGACCCTCCCAAAGCCTTTAAAGCCACTCTTAATTACCTTGGTTTAAAATGATTTTAGACCACTTTTTAAAAAGAAAGGTAAAAATAATCTTTACAGACTAGCAAATATTTGGCTTTTTTCTCCTCTTTATCTAAATTTAATACAATACAATATGGGAAACCTTAAGAAAAAACGTCGATTAAAGATGAATAAACACAAACGTCGTAAGCGTTTGAAATCAAATCGTCATAAGAAGAGAACTTGGTAATGTAAGATCGTTTCAGCCATAGTTTGATTATGGTTGTTCGTATCTCTCATATTGTTTCTCAATCCATTTCTCAATTTTTAACAGGGAGAATGTGCGCCAAGTCGGTGCAATCCTGCCTGTGATTCTCTAAGATTTAAGGATTGTCATTCGTGCCACTCCAAATTTATCTTTTTCTATCCGCACATTATTATAGATAAATCTTTTATGGGAGAGGCAAAAGACACACATATATCTTTAGGGAAAGCGACCATGTTGGTTGAAGCTCAGGCGATTACGGATGCTTCGCACAAGCTCGGTGCAGAATTTACTCAAGCTGTGGAAGCGATCACCGAAATGTCCAATTCCGGGAAAAAGCTTATTTTCTGCGGTATCGGAAAATCGGGGCATATCGCAAGGAAGTTATCCACTACCTTCATGAGTGCAGGGATTAGCTGCATCTTTCTCCATGCCAGCGAAGCGATTCATGGTGATTTAGGTATTTATAAGCCAGGCGATGTCACCATTCTTTTATCTAAAAGTGGTAGCTCGGAAGAGATTGTTCGCATTTTACCGATCATCAAAGGATTTAAATCTACAGTTATTGCGATACTGGGTCGGCTAGAATCGCCCATCGGGGCTGCTGCGGATATTGTCTTGGATGCAAGTGTGGACAAAGAAGGCGATACTTTAAATCTTTTGCCAACCGCAAGTGCTTCGGTAGCTCTGGCACTAGGGGATGCTTTGGCATCTGCAGTGATTCATGCAAAGGGCTTTACTTCAGAAGAATTTGCCCGATATCACCCAGGTGGGCAATTAGGGCGTAATTTACTTCTTACTGTTGGTGATGTTATGCATAAGCTCGATAAAATTGCTTGCCTGACTGCAAAGCATACTTTGAAGGATGCAGTCTTGGGAATGACGGAATTCCCGCTTGGAGCAGCCTGTATTGTCGATGATAACAATACACTTATTGGTATCCTTACCGATGGAGATATCCGAAGACTCTTGTCTAAAAAGGAAGTCGTTTTAGATTTACCGCTGTCCGAATGCATGACCCAGAATCCATTATCTGTTAATTCAGAGATCCTACTTAGGGAAGCTTTGCGAATCATGGAGGATAGGCCGTCTCAGATTTCTGCCATACCTGTTGTTGAAAAAAGCAGTCATAAGTTATTGGGATTGATTCGTGTCCACGATATCCATCAAACAAATTTTTCTTAGTGGATCGAATTAAGGTCTAGGTGCTAGGCAATTGCTCTAATTTTTGCACCTCACTGACAACAAAATTGAAGGCATCTTCGACTGAGTCAGTTAGATGTATATAATTCAAATCCTCTTCAGAAATCATCCCCCATTCGATCAAGGTTTCGAAATTAATTAATTCATTCCAAAATTCTTTTCCGAATAAAACTATCGGAGTCTTTCCATTGACTTTTTTTGTCTGCATCAATGTAAGCGTTTCAAATAATTCATCGAGTGTTCCAAAACCTCCAGGAAATGCGACAAGTGATTTTGCCAGCATGACAAACCAGTATTTACGTATGAAAAAATACTTAAATTCAAATTGTAATTCCTTGGATATATAATCATTGACCCTTTGTTCAAAAGGTAGACTGATTCCTAAACCGACGGACTTTCCGTTGGCCTCATGGGCACCTCGGTTTGCAGCTTCCATAATGCCTGGACCGCCACCTGAGCAAATCAAGAGCCGATCTTTTTCAGGAAGCTTTAGAGACCATTCTGTGAGCTTTTTGGATAATTCACGAGCCGCTTCGTAATATTTAGAGGCTTTGAGATCAATTTCTGCCTCTTTGAGTTGTTTTTGCAGTGCTTTTGTTGAATTGGATGACTGAGCGATTAATTCATTAACGGATTTCAATTGCGCTTCTGCTACTTTGTGAGGTTTTGTGCGAGCGGAGCCAAACAACACTATGGTATTTTCTACGTCTGCTACTTTGAAGCGTTCCTCTGGTTCAAATAATTCACATAATATGCGAATGAAACGAGCTTTATCGCTTCGTAGAAATTCCAAATTTTTATAAGCCTTTATCGGCCATTCTTCTTTATTTTTACTTTTGTTTTCAGAGTTCGTGGACATAGAAATAGTAAGGCTGAAAAAATAATCACTTAGATGTTTTTTTTAATTGCGAGTACGGTAGGGTGTGTTTCATTTGTAGCTGAGTATTC
>JAQCDT010000068.1 GCA_027620575.1 Verrucomicrobiota bacterium | reverse complement strand
GAACACTTTAATAACGATTTATAGATAGGCAAACCTATTCAACAGTCATCGAATGACTTGCGGCAAATAATCGAGAACCTCAGTTGTGCGAACCATGACCTGCCCACGATTTCTCGCAAGATACTCTCCTGCTATACCGTGGATAGTAACCCCTAGTGCAGATGCTAAGGTTACATCGCCATTACCTTGAGCCAATTGAGCTCCAATAATCCCAGCTAAAATATCGCCACTACCTCCTCTTGAAAATACTGGGCCTCCCCGGGTATTAATGTAGATTTTTTCACCATCACAAATACGAGTCATAGCTCCTTTTAAAACCACCGTTGCTCCAATATTATTAACTATATTGATCAAATTACTTGGATTAAATGAAAATTCAGCCAACTTGGTCATCCTTAAAAACTCGCCCAAGTGAGGCGTTAAAACAATCTGCTTAGCATTGTGCTTTCCTTTTTGAATAACTTCTAAAACTCTTGGCACTAATGTGTCTGCATCCAAAAGAATTGGGACGTTTGTCTTTTGAAGAATTTCTTGAATAACGATTTCAGTATCACGAGAGAGCCCTAATCCTGGACCGGCCATAATCGCAGTTGCATTCCTCGAATAACTTAAGATCACATCGCTTGCCTGAGCACTGATTGTTCCGTAATTCGTTTCAGGAAGAGGAATCCACATGGCTTCTGGAACTTGTGCGGACAAAGATGAAACAACCGAACCTGGTGCAAATGCGGTAACCAAGCCAGCACCTGATTGTATAGCTGCTTTCACAGACATCAATAAAGCACCTGGCATTAACGCCGAGCCAGCAATAATAAATAAATGACCAAAAACACGCTTCTCAACATTCACAGGACGCAATGCTCTAAGTGGATTTAGGCAACAACCATCTAGATAATATTCTTTTTGCTCACCATCTGTTTCATCGACCTCATGCATTAAGCCGATATCAATAAAACGAACTCGAGAAAATGCTGAATATCGCTTAAACACAGCCTGTTTCGGAATGCCTGCTAAATAGCAAAAATCCGATTTAAAATATAGCTCATCATTCACTTGAAATTCGGAAAGCCCCGAAGGAATATCGATGGATACCCGTACATGAATCGTTTCACACTCATTGATTAAAGATATTATTGTAGCCAACCCTTCTTTCAATGGTGGGTTAAAGCCTAAGCCCAATAGACCATCTATACACATATCTATGCTTCCAGCTTCACCAAATTCATTTTGAATGAACGCATCCAAAGCACTTTGCCCTGAATCCTGTCCCCATTCATGCAGTGAAACTCTTTCTTCAACTTCTTTTAATGCTTTTTCGGTTAGAGGGTGTAATTCATCTCTACCACTAGTCGCTAAAAGTACCGCAACCTTAGCCCTTGGCATCGTCCGCATAATATAATCCGCTACTAATAAACTGTCGCCACCATTTTTGCCCTTTCCACAAAGTACCAATAAGGTGAGATTTTCGGGAATTGGCTTCAGCTCTTGAAAATCTTGTAGTACCTCAAGAGCGGTTTTTTTGCCGACCTGTTGCATAGCTAACCATTCATCTTCACTAGAATGAAGTGTCTGCTTCTCAAGTTCAATTGCTTGAGTGTTATTTAAAATTGGATAAATTCCTTTGCCGACCAATGAACCGATATCCTTTATCATAATTTTTATAAATTAATCACGCATGAGTGATAGCATATTTTTTACGGCAACTTCAACGCCCAAAAATAATGACTGACTGACAATTGAGTGACCTATATTTAATTCATTAAGATGCGGCAATTGCTTCACTTGCTTTATATTATCATAGTTGATTCCATGTCCTGCATTGACCACTAATCCTAAACTGTTGGCCAATTCCGCACCTGTTGTAAGTACACGCCACTCGTCTTGCCAATTACCCAAAGCATATTGATTTGAAAACGCACCTGTATGTAATTCGATCCACGGTGCTCCTAATTCGGCGGCCGCTTTAATTTGATCTGCGTCAGGATCAATGAATAAACTCGTCGCTACGCCCACCGATTTCATTGCTCTAATCACATCGGAAACTCGCTCATAATTCTTGATTATGTCTAAGCCACCTTCTGTTGTCACTTCTTCCCTTTTTTCAGGGACTAAACAAACTGAATCAGGCTGTAGCTTCAAAGCATATTCCGTCATCTCCTCAGTACAGGCCATTTCTAAATTGAGCCTTGTCTTCATTGAAGCCTTTACGCTTTCAATATCAAAAGATTGAACATGACGTCTATCTTCTCTGAGATGCATTGTAATCCCGTCAGCCCCAGCAGACTCACTCAATAAGGCAAATTGCAAGACACTCGGTTCTGCTAAGATAGACTCCGGGTCGTCTTTATAACGTGCCTGTCTTAATGTTGCACAGTGATCAACATTTACACCTAGTAAAATTGTATTTTTAGACATGAGAGATAATATTTTTTAAAGGATAGATTTTTTCCAATCAACTAGAATTACTCGAGAAGTTTTTTTATTGTTCCAAGTATTCCACTCTAAGCGTACAGCTAAATCGACTGGCTCATTTGCACTCGGCATATTTTTGAAATTCCAAGCGATTCCTTCAATCATCTTTCCTCGCTGCTCATTATGCGTTAAAATAAATCGTTTATGAACATTAGCAAAAGTCTTTGCCTCTTCCTTAAGCATCACTCCTTTTAATCCTAAGATTGGCTCAGGGTTCATTTGACCATAAGGCTCTAAAAGTGATAACTCTTCCATTAACCCATCCCCTAAATCTTCAAAATTCACCCAACAAGCAATCTCCAATTCAGGTTCAGGGATACCCTCAGAATAAAAACGATTCATTGCTTGATCAAAAGCTTTTGAGAAGGCTTCCAGATTTTGTTGAGGCAACTTCACGCCCACAGCCATTGGATGACCACCCCAATGCTCTAGCAGTGATTCACACTCAGTTAGCACTTTGACTAAATCAACCCCTCCAACACTACGGCCAGATCCTTTAGCCATTGTTCCCTCATTACCTAAAATGAGACAAGGACGATTCAATTTGCGGCTGATACGACTTGCTACAATCCCAACAACTCCAGGATGCCATTTTTCATCATTTAAAATATAGGCCAATTGATCTTCCGGGAAATCACTTATTTTAGACTCAGCTTCTTCAACTATTTTTTTCTGAATTGTTTGACGCTCGTTATTCAAATCATCTAATTCTTTGGCTGATTGTTTAGCAAATTTAGAATCCTCTGTTAGCAATAATTCTACGGGTAAAGAGGCATCCGAAAGCCTGCCTGAAGCATTGATCCTTGGTGCTAATCGAAAAGAAATATCTGAACTACTCAGAGTAGAAACACTGGATACCCTACTTTCTTTCAAAAGTGCTAAAAGCCCCAAACGTTTGTTGTTTCTTAGATGGTGTAATGCATACCGAGCCAAAATGCGGTTTTCTCCTTGCAAAGGAACTAAATCAGCAATCGTTCCCATACCAGCAAGGTCAATGATCTGACTTAATTTTATCTCATTTGCAATAGGATCATTTAACCCTTTTCTATATTTGATAAGACCATGCAAAAATTTAAAAACTAAACCTGAGGCAGATAGATTAAACCACCCTTTGTCTTCTTGCCCAGGGTCATTCACATGAGGGTTAATTAAAAGACAATTTTCTGTAAGTTCGGTCGTTAATTGATGATGATCAATGATGATTATGAAAATACCCAGACTCTTTAAGTAATCGATTGATTCTTTAGAATTTGTTCCACAATCCACAACAATCATCAAATCTGGACGACTGCCCTGAAGTCCTCGGTCAATTGCTTCTCGAGTCAGCCCATAGCCTTCAGACAAACGATACGGCACACAATAACTCGGATCCAACCCATAGATACGTAGAATACTGACCATTTGCACAATGGAAGAAATCCCATCCACATCATAATCACCAAAAATAAATATTGAGGACTTGTTATCAATGGCCTGACTTAAATGCTCAACTCCCTCCTTTAAATGGTTCACTTCAAAAGGATCCGATAAATTTTTTAAGGATGGTTTTAAAAAAGAATCCGCTTGTTCCTTATCCTTGATCCCTCTCTGCGCTAATAACTTTGTCAGTAATCTAGAAATACCAAATTCTGCAGCCAAAGAGTCTAAGCACTGATTTTGGTCATCCTGAACTTTCCAAAGCATATAAATAACTATTGTAATTATGGGTAAGAATTAAAATACCCACTAAAAAGGAATCTATGACTAAATCGTAAAATAGCTAACAGAAAATTAACTTTCCTGTTCAGTCCAATCATAGGAACGTGGTTTATGCTCCGTTGCCTCAACCAACCGTCTATCGCCTTTATGCCAGTAATAAAATATTGGGCTCGCAATAAAGATAGAAGAAAATGTACCTGTAAGAATACCTACGATAAAGACAAAGGAAAAGTCTGTTATAATACCTGCGCCGAAAATATATAATGAAACAGCGGCAAGCAAAGTCGTGATACTGGTTAAAATAGAACGAGCAAGTACGCTATTAATCGCTAGGTTGATTATCGCTTTAAGGTTCATCCCTGGATTCATTTCCAATTCTTCACGAATACGATCAAAGACCACAATCGTATCATTGATCGAATAACCGACAATCATTAAAATAGCCGCAAGCATTGGTGCAGTGAATTGACCACTGACGAATAAACCCATGGACCCAAGAAGCACAAATAAACCAATCGTCATTAAAACATCGTGTATCGTTGCCACAACAGCACCCACTCCGTATCCAAGCTCAAAGCGAAATGCCACATAAAGTAAAATTCCCACTAATGCACAAAGCACTGAGATCAATGCATTCATTTGAATTCCTTGGGAAACCGATGCACCGATTTGATTCACCCCCACTTCAGAGAAATTTGCTTGCGGAAAAGCATTTTGCAGAATGCTGAGAACTTCCCGACTTTGATCAAAACGTGTTTGTAATTTCAGTACTTCTTTATCCTCACCAATGAGTTTTTGGTAGACCAATTTAACTTCACCCACTGAGCTTATACCTTCTGCTTTTAATAATTCTTCCGTAGAAATTTTCTCAACATAAGCGATGGTCATTTCATCACCACCCGTAAAATCGATACCCAAAATAGAATCCTTTTGTGTCACAACACTCGAAACTCCAACAATCACAATAATCCACGATAGAAGAAATGCGGGTTTTCTAAATTTAAAGAAATCAATTTTCTTCTTTGGCAATAAGTTCAAGCCAAGTAATTGTTTAACCTTGAGCTTGTTCACTAACAAATCAGCAAGTGTCCGTGTAACAAAAAGGGCACAAAATACAGAGGCCACAATACCAATTGCCATCGTTAAGCCAAACCCTTTAACTGGGCCTGTACCGAGCCAAAACAAAATCAAGGCGGTAATCAAAGTAGTCACATTCGCATCCAATATTGTTGAGATCACTTTATTAAATCCATTGCTCAAACTCGACTCAGGAGATTTTCCAAGCAAACGCTCTTCTCGAATACGTTCCAAGATAAGGATGTTGGCATCCACTCCCATACCCAAAGTCAAAACAAGTGCCGCTACTCCTGGTAATGTTAAAGTAGCACCCAAACTCGCTAAAATGCCTAATACTAAGATGACATTTGTAATCGCTGAAAGAACAGCTATCGCTCCACCAAAGAAGTAGTACAACATCATAAACCCAATCACGAGAATACCTCCTAATTGAACCGCTTTGATTGAACTATTTCTTGTGTCTTCTGCTAAAGTAGGCCCGACCTCAAACATCTCATCGACCACTAACTCTACCGATAAGGGGTTATTTAAAACATTTGCCAAATCAATCGCTTCTCTTTGAGAAAAACTGCCTGATATTTGTGCATTTTTAGATAAAGGTTCATTGATAATTGGAGCCGAGTAGAGTTTACCATCTAAGACGATTGCCAATGGCTTGTTCACTAATTTCTCAGTCACGACACGGAAACGCTTAGCACCTTCTTCCGTCATCTCTAAATTGATTTGGAAGCCTCCAGTTTGAGTCTGTGAAACAAACGCCGTCTTAATAATATCTCCTGTCGCTTCAGGAATCTTTTTTACAAATCGTGATAATTCATACACCTCACCTGAACGACGGTCTTCAATCTCTTCATTCAGCACTTCATAGCCCACAGGATAATCTTCTTGCGCTGTAGTTTCAGGAATTAAGGTTGGATGCACTTGTTTAAACTCTAGACGAGCGGGCTTTTTTAAAGCATCAATCACTTCTGGATTATCTTTAGTCGAAAGGCCTGCGATTTGAATTTCAATCGCATCATCGCCTACAGGGCGAATGATAGGTTCTGCAACACCCATGCCATCAAGACGTCCGCCCATAATTTCAATTGCGTCCTTTAATTGCTCAGTTTGCTCAAAGCGACTCATTCCCTGATTGGAACCTTCATCTAATTTTAAAGTGAAACCAACTCCACCCTTTAAATCCAAGCCCAATCGCAAATTGCTCTGTGCCTCACTTAATAAATATTTTAGCAAAATCGAATTTCGCTTATTCTGATTAGGAATGTCCTTTAAATTAATTTCTGGAAAAAATTCCGCATAATTCACCCCTTCCTCTCGACCTAAATCTCTCAAGGCAATGAAAAGTGTAGGA
>JAQCDT010000067.1 GCA_027620575.1 Verrucomicrobiota bacterium | reverse complement strand
GGTATTGAGTATATAATCTAGCTATATTTTCAGATTTAAGTGCATAATTAACCCATGTTTCTTCCATTTCTCCGTGAGTAAAATAATCGCTTGGGTGAGTTGGGGTAAACTCAGGTTTTGCATCCATAGCAATGGGTTCTAATCTCGCAGTGATTGGATTGTAATAAAAGTTTATATCGGCATAGGAAAGTCCATGACCTGCACCCCAAATATTAGAAAGTGCCAGGAATTTGGCAGTTTTTTCGTGATCTAAAACTTGCTCAGCATCAAGTAATCTTGCTTGGAAATTTCTTAATAAGGAAACAGCGGTTTCCCTTTGTTTTGACAACAGAGGAATAGAGTTAACTCTATTAAGGTATTTAACCTCGATACCTGAAGTTCTGTATGAAATTGGCCAACTTACATTCCAGTGTAAATTCCACATATGATGCTCATCAAAAGATAAAACAATTCCCTCTCTTCTGTTTTTTCGCTCGATCATTTCCTTAGAAAAATGCTCTTCTACTGCATAAATTCCTTTTTCTTTCCCATTTATATTTACATTAATGAAAAAATAATTGGGTGCTAATACATCTTCAAATCTTAGGTTTTGAAGAAAAAGCCACTCATAAGTATAATTACGAGTAATGGGATCCTGTATCGAAAAAGCTGTCATTCCATCGATGGAACGATCCTTTTTAGTGTTTATTCTTAGTGACCATTTATCACCATTCCAATGTTGAGGTAAATCTCCTTTCAATCTTATATTACATGATTGTGGCAGTTCTGAATTGTATGACACTTTCGAATTTACAAAATCATTATCCGAACGGATTAGTAGATTATTTACTAGAGCTTCCTCTCTTTTAATTCTTAATTTTTCAATATTTTCAAATTTTATGTTTAAGTTAAGTGAGTTTAAACGGTTTTCTGTCAAAAAAACCTCTGCTATATCAAGTTTGTATAACAACAAGATGTTAGATTTAAGAAATCCAGGGATATCTTTCCATCCTATGAATATTCCTGTAAACAGGAAAAAAAAGCACATACAATATACGCGATAATTGCATCCACTATTACTTTTTTTAAACGATTTTAATCGCATTTTTAAACTTATTCGTTTGGCATTGATGAATCATCAATAAACGAAAATCTACCGTTTGGAAATTTCTCACGAAAATCGGCACTAAACTGATTTATTGTAGTGGAATCCTTGACTTTAACTAATGCGGTAACTGCTAAAATTTCCTTATCTTGATCAATTCTTCTGATATTTGCATCTGGTGCGATTGCCTCGATAGCACTCAAAATAGATTCTGTAGATTGATTTAGCTGATCAACTTCAATATTGAGCATTAAATTTGAATCTGTTGTTGATAATTTTGGTCTTAATTTATCAACCAGTGAAATCACTGATAAAATGATAATTAGCGAAAGAACTGCTACTTCCTTTTGATCTGCACCGAGAGCCAATCCTATCGCAATAGCCAAAAATATGTAGGCAAGCTCTTCCGGTTCCTTGATAGGTGTACGAAAGCGAACAATCGAAAGCGCTCCAACTAATCCAAGAGATAATGCCAAAGATGATTTGACTACTGAAATGACCAACAAGGTAGTTAAGCAAATCACCGGTAAAACCAACCCTAAATCTCTTCTCAGATAACGTTTTTTTGATCTTACATTGAAATGCCAGCATAAAACAAATGATAGCACTACACAGAGAAGAAAGTTCCATAGAAGAGTATCAAGCGAGATTTCAGGCAAATTTATCGTAGTGTTTAGATCATTCATATGACTTTATGGCAATGTAGGGATTAAAGGATTTAAGAACTTGTGAAACTGAAATTTGATTAAGACATTTTAGGTCATTTTGGCACTCATCGTAGCCATGGTGTATCCAGCACGGACTACACTCCAAAGTTATCGATAAATTAATATTATCGGCATATCCAAAACAATTAACAGGTCTGGAACCTCCAAAAATAATTGTGCTTGGTATATTTAATCCATTAGCGATGTGCATAAGTAAGCTGTCGGGTCCTATGAAATATGAGGCATGCGAAAGGATGGTTGCGGATTCTCGCATCGATAATTTGCCGGCATATCGATGGACACCTTCGAAGATGGGTTCCTTCTCATCTCCCAATTGAATTATGGAAAAGTTATCTTTTAGATTTTGGATTAACTCTAACCAGTTTGCTTCAGGCCAGTTTTTAACGGGTTCTTTGCTCTTGGTGCAAACAGCCAAAATAGGTTTATCAAACTGACTAGTTTCCTGTTTTGCCCAATCTTTTTCATGTTCGCTCAGGTAGTAGGCAGCCTTGTAATCATACTTATCTAAACCAAGCCTTAGCATGTTGTGCTCGATTATATTTTGGCTCTTTTCCTTACGAACGATAAGTTCCCAATAGGTGGAGTCGAAGGAATAAAAGGTTTCAGGTTGATTGATAGTATCAATTTGTGGGTCGAGGCGGATAAGATCGGGGTGTGGGGTAATACAGTTAATCCTCAAATTTAGATAGTTCTCCTTAATGCAGCGGATAACATTTGCAGTTATCAGGGCGTCTCCCGGGGCACCCAAGCGATCGATTACGGTAAGCCATTTACTCTTTTTGTTAAGGGACGGCAAAAGAGATTGCAGACGAGAATTTCGAAACCATCTGTATTTTGACCAAAGTTTAAGGGGATAGGATTGGTGGAATGGATAAAGAAGGGGTTGGAGTGAACTTTTTCCACCTGGGATTTCTCCATAATCCTTCAATTTTGATAGTTAAGATTTTGAGCAAGGAAAAGACCGACCTCCCCATCCCGGCCAACAGCTTTTTGGGATGGACTAGACTTAAGGATTTTGCATCCAATTTCAGTAAGCCTTTTTTCAATCTGTGAAAATCCTCCGCCGCCTGAATGCCAACTATGCCACTCCATAACCAGAAACTTAGAATTTTTTAAAAGAGAGGAGTAGTGGGTTATGAATTCCCACTCTGCTCCTTCGAGATCGCACTTGATTAGATCGAAAGATTGATCTTTGAGACTTGGTTCACTTGTGAGGGGGAGAGTCTTTACTTCATAGCTGCAATCTTCAGAGGATGAAGAAAATAAAGATCCGGCCATAAATGGGCGTTCAAAAAATGGAGTTCGTTCTTCTTTTGGGTCGCCTACTGCAGCTTGTAAATATTGGAACCTACCTTCGAGTTTTGGATATTGGGCCATTTTTTGGAGAGATCTTTGGCATCTTTGGGAGGGTTCTACCATTATGGAATGGATTTCGACATGTGGTCTCTTGGATTGAATCCAGAGGCTGAAATAGCCGTAGTGGGCACCAAGATCTAAGATGTTTGTAATGGGTTCATCGGGAATGAAATCTGCGTACTCCTGTTGAATGAATATTTCTGAAAAAGAGTCGTATGCATCATTCTCCCAAAGGTGAGCCCAGTAATTGTTGCTCAAGGGTATGGAATGATGAAACTCGTGAAAGTAATCAAGGCGAAGGTGAGCCAACATAGCCCTACGAAAAGCAGAGATCTTGAGAAGGTTGGTCCAAAGAGTCTTCAATTAAAGGAAAGTAAGTTTCTAAGTTTTCTTCTGACGCTTTCTGCGGAGAACTTTTCCAGGATCGATGGGGAAACAGAGGCGAATTTTGTGACACTTTCCTGATATCGGCTAGCCAAAGTATCGAGGGACTCTACCAATTTTGGCACAGATCGGTCATGGATGCGTAGACCTAGGTTGTTGCTCATAAGTATTCTATTCGTCGCGGTTTCTTGGGGGCCGTAAGATAAAATCGGACGGCCGGAGGCAATGAGCTCAGGTAGCTTGGTGGGAAAGGAGTAGCGATAGTTCAGATGCTTCTCCGCCTTGAAAGAAGAGGGTATAACAAAGCAATGAGCCTTTTCCATGACATCAAATTTTTTATTAACTGGCACTACACCATGATGAGTGAATCCATTTGAATGAATTAAATCTTCAAGGAAATCGGCGGGTTGCCTTTGGCCGTATAAATGGAATTCAATCCACGGGTATTTCACTCGAATTTCTGAAACTGCCTCAAAAAAGTCTTCGATGCAATCGCCGTGAAGGTTAGAAAAAAGACTGCCGATGAAGCACAAGACGAATGGGTTTTGTGCACTAAATGGTTCCGGGAGAGGTGCGGCAATGTCGGAGCATGCCTGTTCGGCTCCGTTGTGCAAGACTTCGATGTCTTTTCTGCCGAGAGTTCGTTCATACAGCGACTTCATTTCCTCGGTTATGCAGACTAGTTTCGATGCTCCTCGAAGAGTTTCGCGAGAGGATGATCTTTCAAATTCTGGTGAATGGTCTGCCAAATGTACTATCAATGGAACTTTACATTTTTTTGCTATCCAATGAGCGTAATTGATACACTCAGTTGAATAAACGAAGGCATACACTGAAGACAATTTGGATGAAAGGTGTTTATTAAACCAGGATGACGAATACCTGCCACGCCATTCCGGAATCTTTCCAGCCAAAAAAGGTAGAAGAAAACGACCGGATGGATGATAGGGTACCTGAGCAAGTAAATATCCAAGTGTATCGCCATAGTGTTTGAAATCTGCATCGGTGTAGACCACATCATGTTCAATTTCCTTAAACATGCACTCAAGTGTAACGCCAAAACCATTTGGAGTACCTGGTGGTGTTTCCGTAACTAGAAGAACTTTCTTAATACTAGATTACTTAAAAGAGATGATTTAAGTCTGCCATCCATGAGTTAAGAATTTTCAGTTCGTTCTCTTCCACATAATCATTTTTATATAACTCAGAATAGCAATTGATAAGATTATCACTTATAGAATGATTAATTTTACAACTGTCATAAATGATGTGAAATATCTCATTCATGTTAGAGTACATCGATACTTCTGAGCGAAAATCGTTCATAAGATTGTGCTCATTTCTTTCTTGGTAGGCCGTTGCTTGGTAAAAACCCCAATGTTTGGATGAAGCATTAACCACAACCTGAGCTATGTACCCTCTAAGAATGTCAGTAAATCTGAAACTAACCGTAGATGGTAGATATAATAGTGGAAAAAGTTCTGAATCGAGCCATAAAGTATTTTGTGAATTAAACGCACAAAATATATTATTACCCATGATTAGAGCGTCATTATCTGTAAATTGTGGTGTATTATTAAAAAGTAAGCGGTGAATTGCGTCAATATCAGGATCTCCATCGACCATGCATTGCCAAACACCAACATTACATCCTTGGCTTTTAGAAACATCATTTGATTTTACATCCGAGTCTGGGTTATTAATCAGCTGAAGAGGAAACCCTCTGGGCCAAAATGGGATGTTATTATCAGAAAAATACGAGTAAATGTTTTTGAAAGATATTTTTTCTGAAGATACATGTTCAAATACTTCAAATTTGGCACTTAATAGATTATTCCATTTAATTTTATTAGGAAAATTGTCATCATCGGTATCGATTATCGCATTTGCGCCACACTTTATTGCGGATAAATAACCTAGATTTTTTCTAGTATAGTGGTTTTCAGGCAAAAGAGAAGCGATGGTAAAATTAGAGTTCAGTTGATCTTTTAAACTAAAGAATTTACATGTTGTATGATTCCATGAACTTGGTGTCTTTTTGTCTCCAATGACAACCGTATGGTTTCCAGTAATTTTCATCCAGTCAGATACACGTTCATCTGGACTGTTGATTGTAGTGAGAACAGTAAAAATATTCGAATCAGACATTAGTTATAAGAACTCAACTTAATCGGGTGAATGTATAATTCTTCTTCTTTGAATATTTCGCCAATTTTATCCAATTTATTACTTGTCGGTTTTAACCTGTCGATTATTTCATTTTCGTTCCAATATTCAGTTCCTGAATAATTAGAATCCTTCCCTGTCCTAATTTCTGATCCTGATAAAAGGAGAGCTGTAGCAACGGCTGCATCTACCCATAGGTTCATAGCGGCAAAAATTCCACAGTAATGACAAAACAACTCTAAATAATTTCGCGGAATAACAATTAAGTCTGAATATCCTTCGACTAGAGGATAATTTACAAAACGCTTATTTCCATTTCTAAAAAAATATGAGAGACCTGCTTTTAATCTCTTAAAAGTAACTTCTTTTTCTATTATGCCTGTGAAATTATGAAATCCGAGATTTCTGTATTCCAACCCATTTTTTTTATATAAACCGAGGATTTCATTCCTTGTTGGTATTAACTTTTGGTATGGCAAGGTGTACTCTTTTTCTGTGAAATAGATACATTCTTCGAATCTGTGCCATGCAAATGAATGCTCCCATATAGGATTTAAGTACTTTATATAGGCAGAATCATTGCAATTTAAAGCATTGATTAAATTGTCCTCGTTTAGGGAAGGGTTTAGTATGAGGTCATCACCGCAAAAAACATAATAATCGAAATCCTGAGGTAAATGTCTGTATGCTTGAGCGAAGTAACCTTGAAAATGAATAGATTTTTCACTTACAGGAATGATATCAGGTGCGTTACTTTTGCTAAATGGAGAAAGATATCGAATTGTTGAGAATCGATTATCATAGAGTTCTCTTAACTTAGGAATATTTTTTTCAAATTGATGATTAAAAACAAAAGACAAGCAAACTTTTGACATCATCCTCTATTCATGGCCGCAAAGGTAATTTGCTTTATCGTATCCATTAGGTTGTTTCTTAATTGAAACTTTGGATAATGTTTCTTGATTTTTGAAAGATTGCTGTAGTAGCAGATGTGATCACCAACCCGATTATCATCTAAGTATTCATATTTTTGTTTAT
>JAQCDT010000066.1 GCA_027620575.1 Verrucomicrobiota bacterium | reverse complement strand
CATGAAGCACCTTTAGGCGATCCAATTTCAATTGAATTTAGGGACTGCCATATCTCTATTCGCCTAAAAGATGCCGCTTACTTGGAAGTCGATTCTATCAAGGCATCAAGTTAAATAGAATAATAATGGATAAGCGTTTATCAACGATTGCCTTGATTGGTAATCCGAACACAGGTAAAACTTCCCTCTTCAATGCGTTGACAGGGCAAAAACAACGTGTGGGCAACTATCCAGGTGTCACCGTAGAGAAAAAATCAGGTATATGGAAAGTCAGTCAAACCGAATCTCTAACGGTGATCGATCTTCCTGGTACCTATAGCTTAAGTGCTCAAACCATTGATGAACGAATCACTGTAGATGTTTTATCTGGGAATATACCCGATCTCATTCCTAGCTTAATGATTATTGTAATCGATGCAGAAAATCTACAAAGAAATCTTTTTTTAGCCTCTCAGGCATCTGAATTAGGAGTTCCAATTGTTATTGCACTTAACTGCTGGGATATTGCAGAAAGAAAAGGGATACAGATTGATTCTAAGTTATTAGAAAAACGCCTAGGTGTTCCCGTTGTACCCACAGTTGCAAATCAAGCAAAAGGCATTGATAATCTAGCCTTAGCCGTTAAAAAGGCCCTCGGAACTAAAGCAAATATGGTTCGCCCCAAATGGCCTGAACCAGTACAAGAAGCGGTGGAAACACTCAAACAAGATTTGAGTCATATCGATGAAGCATCACAAACTCTCTCCAATGGCGAAATACAAAGATTGATCTTTGATGCTTCAAGTGCAGTTACAGAAAGGCTCAAAGGCGATAAAGCAAAGATTTCAGCAGCTATAGATAAGGCAAAAGACACCGTACAAAAAGGTGGCTTCCATCCTAATGCAGTCGAATCAATCATTCGATTTCGATTCTTAAAACCTATTCTTGCAGATATCATAGCTCGGCAGGCAACACTGAAAAGAGCCATTCATTCAGAAAGCATAGATCAACTACTTTTACATCGGTTTTGGGGCTTGGTCATTTTTGTTGGAATGATGTATTTAGTTTTCCAATCAGTGTATTCTTGGTCTGGGCCATTTATGCAATTGATTGAAGACGGTATTGCTCATGTTCAATCTCTTGCCTCTTCTGCCTTAGAAAGTACTCCAATGCTTCAAAGCTTAATTGTGGATGGCGTACTCAGTGGTGTGGGTGCTTTTGTTATATTTTTGCCACAAATATTAGTCTTATTTTTATTCATATCCTTATTAGAAGAAACTGGATACATGGCACGAGCCGCCTTTTTAATGGATAAGCTTTTTCAATGGTGCGGGTTAAATGGAAAAAGCTTTGTGCCACTCTTATCTAGTTACGCCTGTGCCATACCAGGAATTTTAGCCACACGAACCATCAATGATAAAAAGATACGCATCATCACCATAATGATTGCCCCATTGATGAGCTGTTCTGCTCGCTTACCTATTTATATTTTGATGATTGGTATATTTGTAGAGCCCATCTACGGGCCAGCAATTTCAGGAATCACACTTTTCTTCATGCACTTTATTGGTGTGCTGGTGGCAGCTCCTGCGGCATATTTGATGAATCATTGCATTCAAAGAAAAAGTGTTTCCACGCCTTTTGTCATGGAATTACCTCGTTATCGAGTCCCAAACTTCAAAAATATTTATAGCCGAATTTATGAAAGTGGTTATGCTTTTATCAGTAATGCTGGTACTATGATTTTTGCTTTCACCATTGTTATATGGGCACTCTTTTATTTTCCACGTCCTGCCTCATTAGAAAACGAAATTCGTAGCCAAAATTCGGTACAATTATTAGATGAATCAAGCCTACAAGCCAAAATAGACAGTGCTTATTTAGAGCAAAGCTTTGGTGGGCAGTTAGGAAAAGGTCTTCAACCTATATTTAATTCCGCGGGCTATGATTGGAAAATCACGGTTGCGGTTATTGCAAGTTTTCCAGCAAGAGAAGTAATCATTGCGACCCTAGGCATCTTATATTCATTAGGTGGGGAGATGGACGAAAACTCGAGAGATCTCAGAGCATCCTTAAAAAATGCAACTTGGGAAGATGGAAAGCGTAAAGGCATGCCCGTCTTCAATATCGCAGTCGCATTTTCTATCATGATATTTTTTGCACTCTGTATGCAATGCGGAGCCACCGTAGCTATAATCGCTCAAGAACTAAATTGGCTATGGGCGATAGGATCTTTTGTCACCCTCAGTATAATTGCTTGGGCAGCAAGTATCATAACGTATCAATCCATTAGTTTTTTTCTATGAACCTTATTGATACAATATTGGTATTAACATTGTGTATCCTTGCTTCATGGATATTGATTAGAAAATTTGCCCTTAAAAGTAGCAAACAAAAGCAATCCTGCAGCTGTGCCTCAAAATGCTCTGAGAAGATATCAGGTACAAAGAAATCTTAAGCAGGTGCTTGAATCGGAGACTCATCTCCAGCTAAATCATCACCTTCTTGATCCGTAGGCTCCTCAGTTTTCATCGCATCTGCATCAGATTCTTCAGATAGGCTTTCATCTAGAGAGCGTGTTTCAACAATCGGTGATCGTATTTCGCCAAATTCAAGGATTTCATAGACATGCTTACCTTCGATTGTTTCATGCTCAAGAAGAGCTTGTGCACATACCTCTAAAGCCTCGCGATTTTCCTTAAGAATATCTAAAGCACGTTGATGCTGAATGTCGACTATCTCGCTTATCTTGTTATCAATTTTAATTGCAGTTGATTCACTGTAATTTTGCGAACGCTGTATCTCTTGTCCAAGAAACACATGGTCTTTATTCTCTCCTAAAGCAACGGTTCCTAGTTCAGTCATACCCCAATCACACACCATGTGACGGGCAGTTTTGGTCACCATTTTAATATCTCCAGAGGCACCGCTAGTAATATCATCAAAGACAATTTCTTCAGCACATCGCCCACCCATGCCACAGCATATTTGATTCAATAAGCGTTTTTTAGAATAATTTAAAAGATCCTTTTTAGGCATAAACATAGTCGAACCTAAACTCTGCCCACGAGGAATAATGGTCACCTTATAGACTGGCATTGTTCCATCATCAACCACTGCTTGAACGATCGCATGCCCTGCTTCATGGTAAGCGGTGATTTTACGATCCTCATCATCCATCAATTTTCTTCGTTCACGACCGAATGAAATTTTATCACGTGCTTCATCAAGGTCATGTGATTCAACAAATTTCTTATTGTGTCGTGCGGCAATTAAGGCCCCTTCATTGAGTAAGTTCGCCAAATCTGCTCCAGAAAAACCAGGAGTATTGCGAGCTACATTTTCTAAATTCACTTCTTCAGATAAGATGATCTTTTTCGCATGGACTTTTAAGATTTCGTGACGCCCATTCACATCGGGCAAATCTATGGTTACTTGTCTATCGAAACGTCCTGGACGCAACAAAGCATTATCTAAAACATCGGGTCTGTTAGTTGCAGCAATAATGATGACACCTTCGTGACCATCAAAACCATCCATTTCAACTAGCAAAGAGTTTAAAGTTTGCTCACGCTCATCATTGCCGCCTCCCAGGCCTGCTCCTCGTTGGCGACCGACCGCATCAATTTCATCTATGAAGACAATACACGGTGCATTTTTTCTACCTTGCTCGAACATATCTCGAACACGAGCTGCTCCGACACCGACAAACATTTCAACAAAGTCGGAACCACTAATGGAAAAGAATGGCACATCAGCTTCCCCAGCTACTGCTTTAGCTAATAAAGTCTTACCGGTACCTGGAGGGCCTACCATCAATACTCCTTTGGGAATCTTGCCTCCTATTTTTTGGAATTTCTTTGGATCTTTAAGAAAATCAACTACCTCTCCGACTTCTTCTTTCGCTTCATCGCAGCCAGCAACATCTTTAAAACTTATTGAATCTTTATCTCGAGTCAGCATTTTGGCTTTGCTCTTTCCAAAGCTCATAGCTCCTTTACCTGCACTCTTTAACTGACGCACAAATAGAAAATACAATAAAGCTACAATCAGAATGAAAGGAAGAAAGCTAACAAGCACGTCTTGAAGCATCGTGCTTGATTGACGCTCATTAAAGTAATTTCTCATTAATAAGAAATCATCTTCGGTTAGACGGCCTTCCGCAAAGAAACGAACTTCTTCCTGACTGTCTTCAGTGAGTGTTAAATCTGAATTATCACTATTTGACCGAAAGATACCCGAAATCGAGTAGCCCTCACGACCAAATGACAAATTGGGTTTCATCGTACCTTCCCAAGGTGTTATTTCTCCCGCATTTACTTTTTCAATAACTTCACTGATCGTCAGATTTTTTACTGATAATCCTGCATTCGGATTAGCAAAAAATAGCGCCATAATCACACCCAAAATAATCAAGTAAATATACAAAACACGGGGCTGAAACCTTCTTGGCTTCCGTGAATTGTTCTTTCCTGAATTTGAATCTTTTAAATTTTGATTATTAAACATTATTCGTGTAATTTGTTTTTCCTCGATGATATGTCAAATTATGAACCGATTATCTAAATTAAATAAAAAACAGAGTTCAACCCTTTTCTATCCATATCTCTCGCTTATTCATTACGATAAACCCATCTCCAAGCGAAAACTTTTCTCGAAACCGCTCTCCATAAATCGCAGATAATAACTGTTCCTGCAAGCGTGCACTCGCAACAAAATTTGGGTTCATTTTATGTAACCAATGAAAAAAAGCTCTCCTTGTAAGTGCTTGCTTTTCTGATCTGAGCGATAGGCGATCTAATTTTGCCTCCAATTTATAACAAGCGGGTAATCGCTCTTTGGCCAATTCATCTAAAAAATGTGCATCTTCCTCCAACAATTTCCTGCTTCGTGAAGCACCTTCCGAAACATCTCTTTGCATACATTCAGATAACTGAGGGATGATGCTCTTTCGGAGTTTATTTCGTACAATACTCTCGTCATTATTGCTCGAATCTTCACACCAATCCAGATCATGCTTAGTTAATGTGTCCTTAATTGCTTCTGCTGTATAATTTAGAATAGGTCGAATATGAGTGATGCCATTTTCAAATAAATGTACCGGCCTTGGGGCAATTAACCCCTCTATACTCGACCCTCGGCCTAAACGCTGAATTTGTGTCTCCAAAATATCATCCATTTGATGCCCAAAAGCAATCACTCTGGCTCCAATTCCTTTTGCCGTATTTCTTAAGAATGCAATTCGAGCCTCTCGAGCCGATGTCTCTGTTTTAACTGATTGGTCTAAACCAGCCGAAGCAAAGTGATAGGATAAACTTAATTTATTTGCGAGATCCTCCACATATTGTGCATCTTTAGCCGAATCCTCACCCCTCCATTCATGATTAAAATGGCCTACCTCCAAATCAAATCCAATCTCTTTTTGGTAAGCAATTAATAGTAATAATGCGAATACAGAATCGGCCCCACCTGAACAAGCAACTAGAATTTTATCTACCTTTTCCGACAAAAGATATTGATAAACATTCGGCTCCAATAAATAGCTCTCCGATTTGAAACTGTCTAAAATAGTTTGCATACTGATTCTTTATAAAATTAACCTAAGTCGTTTAAGTAAGAAAACAAAAAATAAACACAATGGATTTATCCTTATTTGATTACACATTACCGAAATCGCTGATTGCTCAAGAACCAAGTGAAAAAAGAAGCGATGCTCGATTATTGGTTTTTGACCGAAAAAATGAAACGATAAGTCATGCACAGTTTAAAGATATCGGTGAGTTTTTACCGCAAAATGTACAATTTTTCAGAAATCAAGTCTCCGTTCTTAAAGCACGGCTATTTGGAAAAAGAAAGACCGGAGGTTCTGTAGAATGTTTGTTATTGAATCCTGCTGAAGATTCAAACACTTGGTGGTGTCTAATTAAACCAGGCAAAAAAACATTAAATGCTGGATATTTTTTTGACGAAGATCATTACGAAGCAGAAGTTTTAGAAAGCAATATACATGGGGAATATAAGGTTCGTTTTACATTATTTCATGAAAAAAATGTTTATGACTTAGCCAACAAACTTGGCAAGATGCCACTTCCTCCATATATACAAAGAGACAAAGAGGACATTCGAGATACACTTGACTCCGAGCGCTACCAAACTGTTTACGCAGATAGCAACAAACCATTTGCCGCCGCTGCCCCAACTGCTGGGCTTCACTTTACCAATGAACTGATTGAAAGCCTTAGAGCAGATGGACATGATTTTTTTGACCTTAGCTTAAATGTCGGAATCGGAACCTTTCAACCCATACAAGTGGATGCAATTGAAAATCATAAAATCCACAGAGAATCTTTTGAAATTCATCGCGATACGATCAAAGCCTTAGACCCTAAAAGCTCTAAGCTAAGAGTCGCCGTTGGAACCACTAGTGTAAGAGCGATTGAATCGTTATATGCTCAATTATCAGAATTATCCGGTTCGATTGAACAATTTTCTAAAGAACACTATTCAGCAAGTACTGATCTATACATATATCCACCTGCAAAATTTCATGGTGTTGATGCCATGATTACCAATTTCCATTTACCTCGATCCTCCTTACTCTGTTTGGTCTCTGCTTTTCTTGCACCAGACTCTATAAATGGGATAGCTCTACTGAAAAAACTTTACAACTTAGCTATAAAAAATAAATATAAATTCTATTCTTATGGCGATGCCATGTTAATACTCTAAGTTATTATAAGATTAAAATGATCTCCATTATCCGACTTCAATCATCCTTAAAATGACAAAAGAAGAAAAAGATAATTCAAAATCGACCCCAATTGGCCC
>JAQCDT010000065.1 GCA_027620575.1 Verrucomicrobiota bacterium | reverse complement strand
AAAAATTGGCTGCGTTGTAGTGCTGATTCAAACGGAGCGTTCTCTGACGAAAAAGCATTCGTGATTTCACCCACACAGTACAAGAGACGATTGTTGCTATTGAGGGTTGCCTCAATACGCTCAATTGAACCTTCCGCAAGCAAGACCTTAGTCGAAGCATGGTAAAAGCGAACTTTATTTGAGTTAGCATCCTGAAAAGCCAGTAATTGTTTTTCTGCTTCATTAATCGGCAAACGAACCTCTCCGTTGCCCACGGCGTAGGCTTGAGCGACTGGGCTTGATATATTGCCATTGACTACAGTACCCAAATCTATGCTACGACTGAGCAAAAATCCAGAATAGGGAGCTTTAAACACCGTTTTTTCTAAATCACCTTTGGCTGAATCAACAAAGGCTTTTGCACTTTCAAGCTGTGCGACTGCTTGTTTGAGTTGCGGTTTTCTTAAAACAAGATCATTGGCCTCGCCAAAATCTAATTTCTCCCAATCGGCTTTTGCCTGTTCGGCTAACGCTTTTTGTTCGGCGAGAAAAAGTTCTGCCTGTGCTAACTGAAATTCTGCGGCTTTTAAACGTTCCACATAAGTCAATGGGTCGATTTCAAAAAGCGTCTCACCCTTTTCAAAATAGCTTCCTGAATAAAAGTTTTCTCCAATATGGGTTACCTTGCCTGAGACTTCTGAAATAAAAGCACTTTCAATTTTTGGCTTAAGAATGCCTTCGCTTTCGATGATGATTTGTGTATCCTTTGCCTCTACAGTTATGTATTCGACTGGTGTTACTAGTCGAATCGTTTCTACTTTTTTAGGCTTGGGTCTAAATTGTAAAAGCAGAGCACAGATAAAGATCGCCCCGAATAATATATAGAGTGGTAGAAATTTTTTCATTATTAAAGAATTAGATAAACGAGTAGCCGAGAGCTAGGTATAAATTGATACGGTTTTGCAGTTGTTGATATTTGATTTGTAAATTTTGGCGCTGAGATTGTAGGGAAGCAATTTTTGAACTCAGATAATTTAAAAACGCACCATTTCCTTCAATGTATTTTGTCTGATTCATTGAAGCAATATCCCTAGTTTGGCGAAGAATTTGAGTATTAGATTTATCTATAGTCTGTAAATAGCTTTCATTTGAGAGTGCATTTTCAACTTCCATAAACGCATTTAGAATGACTTTTTCATAAGTAGCTTCAGCTTCAGCTAACTGTGCTTTTGAAGCATTGATATACGCATTGATTCGCCCATAATTGATCAGAGGTTGGGCGAGGTTCACACCAACATTCCAAAATGCATTATTAGAATTGATCAAATTATTCAATTCAGGGGAAGCATTGCCCATGGCTCCGGTCAGAGATATTTTGGGCAAGCGTTGTTTTTTTGCCGATTTTAATAGCACTCTAGATCCTGCTAATTGTCGCTCAATAGCCATAAGATCTGGTCGGTTAAGCAGTAAATCTGAAGGAATGCCTGCAGGAATCGGATCCATAAGGTCTGGTAATGGCTGATAATCTAGAGTTTCTGATTTTGGGTATTCTCCCAATAAAACAGCTAAGCTTCGATTCAGCTGATCTCTCTCGTTATATAATTCATTGAGTGATTCATATATCGCTTGAGTTTGATTTTTCTCATAGAGATACAGCTCAGCAAAAATGAGTCCCCTTCGATAACGCTCTTCGATCGACTTTAAGTAAAGAGTTTTTAATGTTTGATGTTCCTCTAACAAGCCTATTTGTCCTTGAATATGCATAATGCCGAGCCAGGTCTTTGCGATTTGTGAAGCAATCGACATTTGAGCATATTTTAAATTGGCTTGGCTTGATTCTAATTGTGCTCGGCTGAATTGTGCTTGGTTTCTTAAGCTTCCCCATAGATCAATTTCCCAACGTAATCCTAAGGTGGCTGTATAATCATTACCAATCGCTTCGCTAGAAAGTAGAGCTTGAGTGGCTGCATTGACTTTTTGCCGATTTCCTTGTCCATTGATGTCAATTGTAGGTAATCGGTTCGGCTGAACGGTTCTCAATTCTGCTTGAGCTTTATCAACTCGAGCACTGGCGATCACTAAATCCTTGTTTGAAAGTATTCCTTCTTGAATTAATGATTGAAGTTGAGAATTGTTTTCAAAATAGTCGAGCCAAGTGGCGTCTGTAAAATTATCGGTTCGAGCCTGATTAGTATCAGAATAGTCTGTACTTGGTTCAGATTGCCAATTTTGCGGAACTTCTAAGGTCTCAATTGCTTTTTGCTTTACTGAAGTAGCGCATCCGCAGAGCGCAATAGCTACAGCTGATATTAATAAAATTGTAAAGAGTCTATGCATTGAAAAGTAAGTTAGGCTGAACACCCTACATATCGAATATAAAGATAATTTCTTACTTTTATTTTAAAGTTCTTCAAAGGATTGAGCAAATAGCTTTTCTAGTTGAGTAAGAATATTTTTTGCTTCTTCGACTGGACCTTCTAATAAAAAATTCAGTTTGGATCCATTTCCAGCGGCAAGCATCATCAGTCCCATTATGCTTTTGCCATTAATTTGCTCACCATCTTTTTCCACCCAAACATCACCCGAATAATGACTAGTGATGCGAACAATCATTGCTGCAGGACGTGCATGGACACCTAGCTTATTATTGACAATAAGTTCTTTTTCTAAGGATTGATTGTTTTCTTTGGAAATAGGCTGCTCCATGAGATTATTATTCAATTTTTATTTAAATGTTCGTCAAGAGGTAAAAGAAACCTCCAAGAGGTCGATTGTTTATGCCTGTTCAATCGCTTCGGGTATTCGATCGCTTTGAATTTCCCAAAGTTTTGCGTAAGTACCGCCTTGGTTGAGTAATTTTAAATGTGTTCCTGATTCAATAATTTGGCCTTTTTCCATGACCGCAATGAAATCTGCTTTTTTAACTGTAGAAAGTCTATGAGCGATAATCAAAACGGTACGCTCATTTGCTAAATTTTCTAATGCTTTTTGAATTTTTTTCTCTGTTATAGTATCCACACTGGCAGTGGCTTCATCTAAGACAACAAAAGGTGGATTTTTTAATAGCACACGAGCAATGGTAATTCTTTGTTTTTCACCTTGGCTCAGCCGTATGCCTTTTTCTCCAATTTGAGTATCAAGACCGAACGGCAATCCATTGACAAATTCTAAGGCGGAGGCTTTGTCTAGGGCCGCATTGATTTCGGAATCATTAGCCTCAGGTTTCCCTAAAATAAGATTATCTCGAATCGTTCCATCAAAGAGAAAAGGGTCTTGGGCAACAAAACCAATATGATCGTTTAAGCTTTTTAATGAAATAGTTTTTATATTTTGATCGGCAAAGGTGATTTGACCTGAGCTCGCGTCGTAGGTACGCATCGCTAAATTTGCAATTGTAGTTTTGCCTGCACCTGTATGACCCACCAAAGCCGTAACTTTATTTTTTTCGATGAGTAAGTCAAAATTCGAAATGACCGCTGCACGTTCGGGATATTGAAAGCTAACATTTTCAAAGCGTATGGATAAATCTCGTGTTTGGATATCTTTGGCTTCTTGAGCATCCGCAACATCAATAGGGGTGTCCAAAATTTCAAAGACACGTTCGCCCGAAGCTCTGCCCGCCGCGAGTAGATGATTCAGTCCATGCAATTGAGCGATCGGTTGGTAAAGCATATTGGCTAAAAGAAAAAAGGCAATTAAGGTACCAATACTTAGGGTTTGGTCTCCATTGAAAACCATAAAACCACCAATACCAATTATACTGAGAAAGCCTAATTTAGTGACTAAGGTTGTCGCAGGACTATAAAAAGCCCATCGGAACATCGCACGTATATTTTTTTCCTTAAGGTCTTCCGCTTTTGTGGCAAAGCGAGCTTTTTCCCTGTCTTGTAAACCAAAGCTCTGGATTAAGCGATTCCCCTGAATATCTTCAATGATTAAACTATTCAGGTCACTGGCACTTTCTCGTACTTTCTTCCAAACTAGGCGAGAGCGCTTAGAATAAAATACCCCTACGACTAATAAGATGGGTACAGGAAGAAAGACACAAAAAGCCAGGGTAGGCTGCATATAAAAAAGAGCGATGCTGATCCCTATAATTTTAATTAGAGAGCTCATGCCTTGCTCTGTTCCATCGAGTAAGGCACGTTCCACATTAGCGACATCTTCGACCACTCTTGATGCAAGTTCTCCGCTTTTTCTTTGATCATAAAAAGTGACGGAGAGTTTTAATAACTTATTGTGCAGGTCGCTTCGCATATCGAATAAGACTTTTTGTTCAAGTTGGTTATTCACCCGAATTCGGAAGCAATTAAAGACCTCACTGCTCAGATAGAGCAGTCCAATAATTAAGATGCCAGTCCACAAGGATTGCAAGGAGCCACTATTTTCAATTTGATTAAAGATTGATTGAATCGCCAATGGCACACTGATCTCTAAAAGAGTCATTAAAATGGCGAAGCTTAATGTAAGCCCAAATAAAGTTCGGTATCGAAATAAATATTTCGATACCCTCAAGATTGTTTGTTTATCGGAGCCACTATGTTTCATATTGACCTTTAATCTAAGCAGAATTGATAAAATGAAAAGTGTTAAGCGAATTTAGTTGCGCTTCCTAACCGCTTATTTCTTTATAAAGGTTTATTAATTAACTATCTATCATTATGTCAGTACGATTATATATTGGAAATTTACCCTTTGAGGTGACTGGGGATGACTTGAATACACTTTTTTCCACAATTGGTGTGGTTGAAGATGCGATTATCGTAACGCAACCCGGTGGAGGAAGACCCCGCGGATTTGGCTTTGTTGAAATGCAAGACGAGCAAGATGCTCACCTAGCGATCGAACAATTAGATGGCCACTCGCTCGCAGGACGTGCTCTTAAAGTCAATGTGGCCAATTCCCGAGACGATTAAGTGTCTCCTTTCGTCTTGCTTTTCGTCTTGCTTTAGCAAGTACAAGCAATCATCAGACTTCATTTTTTAAAATAAAAAAGAGTCTCAACGCGATCACATTGAGACTCTATGAAAATGAATTAGCTTTGGCTAATTATTTGCGACGACGGATCGCAATAAATAAGAACACTGCTAACCCTGCGAGTAAGGCATAAGTGCTTGGTTCGGGTACAGCGGTAGCTGCTAGATCTCTAAGCTCAATAAGGCCCCAATCGGTATTTGGATTTGCATTGAGCCCGGACATAGTGAATCCCATTTGAGCAACATAATCACCTTCTTCAATATCCAAAGACAATTCGAATGCTCCATCGTTAGTTGCGGATACTAATGATATTTCGAATTCTTTATTTTGTATGGTATTAAAGCCATTATTTGGATCCAAAGTTTTGATAAAAGCAACTGTGCTGTAGCGATTATCTAATGTAAAATCGCTAATCGTGCCTGAAAACGTTAAAGTTTGACCATTCCAAGCGGTGTTGTCACCTTCAGCTTCTAGGTAATAGGTTGCTTCCATCCATTTATTTCCATCAGGACCCGGTGTGACACCGCCGTCTTCTGAATTTGTCCAGTAGGCTCTATCGGCATCGGCTTGCAAAAGACTATTTGAATAGGCATTGGTATTGGGTCTCAGTTCTAATATGGTAGGATCCCCCGCTTGGGCATTTGCTCTAAGGTCAGTAGTTCCCCAAATTCCTGTGGGTGAGCCTGGTATGTGTGCACCTTTAGCACCATTATCATTCTCAAAGACATTCATATAGCCTAACCAATTTCCATTAGTAGTTGCATCAACGACCACGGCATGGGCGGAAAAACTTGCGAAGATAAGTATGCAGATCATGCTCATCGAAGTTACTAACTTCTCCATAATTAAGGGTATTTGTATTATATATAATTTTTTAAGGTCGGAGATGGAGCATTGGTTTCGCAATAATTTGCATTTACACGAGTTGGAAGCATCCCAAAATATTCCCTTAAAGTTCACTATTTTTTTAGAAATAGCCCATAAATAGGCTACAGTATCTCTTTAAGTATTCATTATCAGACACTTAAAATAGAATAATAGACATTCTATAATTTATATATCCCCTAAGTAAATTGGCCCAAAAAAAAGCCCTGATGGAAAACCATCAGAGCTTTGTAAATAATTAAGCGTTTATTGTTGCAAATTATTTGCGGCGACGGATCGCAACAAATACAAATGCAGCAAAACCAGCAATTAAAGCATATGTGCTAGGCTCTGGAACTGCTGTGGCAGAAAGTCCAGAGATTTGAACATTGCCCCAATCTGTAGCAGGATTTGCATTGATACCAGTCATTTGGAAACCAATTTGTCCAATGTAGTTACCAGCTGCAACATCAGTTGATAATGAGAAAGCTCCTGTTGAAGTAATAGAAGCTGTTTCAAAAACTATTTCAGCGTAACCAGCATCTACATCTAATACTTTAATGAAAGCAACTGCTCCGTAACGGCTATCTAATGTAGCAGAATCAACATTACCTGAGAATGTCAAAGTTTGACCTGCCCAGCCAAGATTGTCGCCTGGGTTTTCTAGGTAGTAGTTGGCTTGCATGAATTTGTTTCCGTCGTTACCAGCAGTAACACCACCGTCAACAGAATTAGTCCAGTAAGCGATATCAGCAGGAGCATTAGCAACATTGTCAGCGTAAGTGTTAGTATTGGGCGCAAGGGTAACAACACCACCAGCATAGCTAGCATTTAGAGCTTCTGTGCCCCATGCGCTGCCCCATAGGTATCCACCAGCAGAGCCTCCAGCATTGTCGAATACGTGCATGTAGCCAGCCCAAGCGGCAGTTTCAGAAGTATCAATAGAAACAGCAAAAGACGTTAACGCCATGCTGACTACTGATGTAGAGATTAA
>JAQCDT010000064.1 GCA_027620575.1 Verrucomicrobiota bacterium | reverse complement strand
TCCTCGGTGAAGGATGGAGCGATAATTTTTACGGAAAAAATACTCGATACAATTTCAGCAAATGCTTTGTCTACGGTTTGATTAACAACAATAATTCCACCAAAAGGAGCCTGCGTATCTGTGGCGAAGGCTTTTTCCCAAGCTTTCACTAAATCTTCATCACTTGCAACACCACAAGGATTTGTATGTTTCAAAATCCCAACAGTTGGTTTTTGAAATTCACCAATCAAATAAGTCGCCGCTGTGATATCGATGATATTATTAAAACTCAACTCCTTGCCCTGCAATTGCTCAAAGCAATCAAAGAAGTTGCCATAAAGCGCAGCCTTTTGATGTGGATTTTCTCCATAGCGTAAAACTTTTGCCTGCTTAAGTGAAAGATCAAAGGTACTAGGAATATCCGAAATCATATTCAAATCAGGTTCCTCCGAAATTTCATTTTGTACCGCCTCTAAATAATCCGCAATTGCTCGATCATAACTTGCTGTCCGTTGAAACACCTTAAGTGCTAACCTTTTTCTCAAGGCCAACAAAGCAGACTCATCTTCTAAAGTATTTAAATATACGTCATAATCTTCTGCATCTACAATCACACTGACAGAAGCATGATTTTTAGCCGCACTTCTCAACATAGAAGGTCCACCGATATCAATATTTTCAATCGCAAGTTCATAGGTCGTATCCGGTTTTGCCACAGTCTCCTCAAACGGATACAAATTAACCACAACCAGATCAATCATCTCAATCGAGTGATCGGCCGCAGACTGCATATGAGACTCTTTATCACGGCGAGCCAGTAAGCCGCCATGAATCTTAGGGTGAAGCGTCTTCACTCTTCCTTCCATCATTTCAGGGAAACCCGTGTATTCACTCACCTCAGTGGTCGGTATGCCATTACTTTCCAAAAGCTTTGCCGTTCCCCCTGTAGAAAGAATCTTATAATTATATTTTTCGACCAATGTTTGGACGAAGGGAACAATTCCCGATTTATCGCTTACGGATATAAGTGCTAATCTTTGCATAGTTATTAAATTGAATCATTATCATTAGTAAGCACGCTCATTTTTATTTTCATAAAAATTGATATATGCTTTATTTAAGACGGAGAGCCCCCCGTGCGTAGGATAATTACCTGTGAAATACCAATCCCCATCATGCCCTACCAATGCCTCTTTCATCTTCTCAACTTTGAGAAACAAAATCTCCAATTCTCCATCCCAAGGCACATCTTTAGGGTACACTAACTGAGCAATCTTTTCCGCAATCTTTTCATCTGTATAACGATCATAAATTTGCTTCACATAATTATTCATTTCTGAGGCAGGCTTATTTTGCTGAGCCAAGCAGTTTTGATAAATTTCTTTCAGTAATTCTTCTGCTTGATCATCTTTCACCAATTCAATCACCGCTTTAAATGCAATGAAGTTCGATAACTTCGACATATCTATACCATAACAATCTGGATAGCGTATCTGCGGTGCCGTTGAAGCAATGACGATCTTTTTAGGATTGGTCCGAGTAAGAATTTTCAAAATAGACTCTTTTAAAGTTGTCCCACGAACGATTGAATCATCAATCACGACTAAAGTGTCTTCCTCTGAAACCACTCCGTAAGTAATATCATAAACATGCGAGACCATTTGTTTGCGTCCCTTTTCTTGAGCAATGAAAGTACGCATCTTCACATCCTTATGCGCAATCTTTTCCCCTCTCGGCCAGTTGCCCATTATTAACTCATCAATCAAACTTTCATCTAATGAGCCTTCCTTATGAGCTTTCATTAATTCCGTCTTCACTTCCATACGGCGGTGTAACCGAAGCGATTCGAGTAGCCCGTAGTAAGCAATTTCTGCTGTATTAGGAATAAAACTAAAAACACTTTTACCAAAATCATTCCCTATCGCAGCAACAACCTGATCCTTTAAAGAAGCCCCCAATGCTTTTCGCTCCTGATAGATCTTTGGGTCGTTGCCCCGCGAAAAATAAATTCGCTCAAAAGAGCACGGGATGCTCGGCTTAGTATCGATAAAGCGATCCGAATATATTTTGCCATTTCGCTTAACGACCAGAGCAGTACCTGGATCCAACTCCTGAATATCAGCCGCCTTTTGATTGAAAATTGTCATTAAGGCCACACGCTCAGAAGCAGCTGCTACAATTTCATCATTTTGAAAATAGAAACAAGGTCGGATGCCATTTGGATCACGCATAATGAAGCTGTCCCCATTACCGATAATACCAGCAATCGTATATCCGCCATCCCAATTTGATGCCGCAGATTTTAAAATACGGATGGGGTCTAAATTTTCACTGATAATCTTCGGAATCTCTGATCCTTGAATATTATCTTTTCGCATCTTACGATAGATAGAATCATGAGCCTCATCGAGATGAAATCCAATTTCTTCAAGTATCGCTTGCGTATCGGTACCATAAATCGGGTGTTGTCCATGATCGATCAACTGTTGGTTGATTTCTTTCTCATTCGTAATCGTAAAATTACCAGCCAGCATCAACCGCTTGGTTGGCCAATTCGATTGACGTACAAAAGGATGGCAATTTTTTGCGGTGTACACGCCCGAGGTTCCATAACGCAAATGGCCGAGTAAGATTTCCCCACCAAATGAAAAATTATCTTTAACTGAATCGGGAAACTCGGGGAAAATTAGCCCATCGCTCATCTTATCGTTATACTCTCCCAAAAGCTTATTAAAAATGACCGCCAAAGGATTTGTTTCGATGCTTCTTTCTCGAAAAATATACGGATGCCCAACAGGTGTATTGAGCTTCAAACATCCGACACCAGCACCATCTTGCCCTCGATTATGCTGCTTCTCCATCAACAAAAATAATTGATTAAACCCGTACAGCGATGACCCATATTTTTCTTTGTAGTAACTAATCGGCTTTAAAAGACGTATCATGGCGATACCACATTCATGCTTTAAAAAATCACTCATAGTTTAGTCTCTACAGGAAAGTTACGTTTAGGTTAAATTACAACTTCAACCATCAAAAATAAAATCAGGATTGCAAGTCATTATCCTTCGCTTCTTTATATTAATGACAATATTTGCAATAATTCGCTCACGAAGCCGCAAGCAACTCATCCGATATAGCCCAATTAGAAACAATGGAATTTATAGATCTCAATCGTTATGGAGAAATCGGATCCAATTCCACTTTTTTATCCATTGGGCCATTCAACATACTGATTGATAGTGGTTTACACCCAAAAAAACTAGGTAAAGACTCACTACCCGACTTCAATAAGATTCAAGGACAAAGCATTGATTTAATCATTCTTACCCATTGCCACCTCGACCATCTTGGATCATTACCCATTATTGCGAGATCCCACCCAGAAGCTCCAATCCTGACGAGCTTACCCAACCTCTCATTGGCACCACGAATGCTTCGAAATTCAATCAATGTGATGAAGCGTCAAAGAGAGGAATACGGCATGACTGATTATCCGCTCTATGTTCACCGAGATATTGATCATATCAAACGCTCAATCATTGCACTTCCTTTTGAAAAATCCGAATTTTTTTATAAAGATAAAGATACAATTGAAGTGAAGCTCCACCCCTCAGGTCATGTTGTCGGTGCTTCAGCCATTGAAATCATCTATAAAGGTAAACGCATAGTGCACACGGGGGATGTTTTATTTGAGGCTCAAAGAACACTTCCTGGTGCCTATTTGCCGAATGGAAAAATAGACTCCCTCTTTTTAGAGACGACTCGAGGGGCCACCGTCAGAGCCAAAGAGTCCACCCGCGAAAATGAAATCAAACAGCTCATTGACAGTATCAATGAAATACTGGATCAAGACGGTACCTGCCTGATTCCTGTATTTGCTCTCGGTCGCATGCAAGAGCTTTTCAAAATTATCCTAGAATCTATGCAATTCGGCATTCTGAGAAAAGCACCTGTTTACTCAACTGGACTTGGCATGGATATTTGTAACTACTTTGATAAAATTAGTAACCGCACCGGACTCATTAATTTTGATTTAAAAATTCTCAAACAATTAGACATTAAAACCATTGATCCTAAATTAAGACCTGGGAAAAATATCAAAAAGAAAGGTATCTACATAGTCAGTAGCGGCATGCTCGTTGAACGCACACCTTCCTACAATGTAGCTGCCTCATTACTCAATACAGCGTCAAACGGCATTTTCTTCATTGGCTACTGTGACCCAGATACTCCTGGCGGACAATTACTGGCAAATAAAGATGCCGAAAGCTTCTACTTCAATGCCTTTGATTATTTATCTCCAATAAGAGCTTCAATTAAGAAATTTGATCTCAGCGGACATGCCGATAGAGATTCTCTCATTGATTATACAGTGCAAGCTGAGCCCAAAACCATCGTACTCACCCACGGCGAAAACGAAGCCCGTAATTGGTTCCAAGAAAACCTAAATCATCATCTACCCAATGCACAAATAATTGATCCAATACCGGGTCAATCCTACCCCCTCTAGAAATTAATTCATCAAATAACTTGCACCTATTCAAAATTCATTCATTTGAACACTACGAATACAACCTTAGAAAAAGATTTGATGAACGCTGATTTAATTAGAAATATTGCAATTATTGCCCATGTTGACCATGGCAAAACGACTCTTGTTGACTGCTTGCTGAAACAAAGTGGAACTTTTAGAGAAAATCAATCTACTGAAGAGCGTATGATGGATTCTATGGATCTTGAAAAAGAAAAAGGAATAACCATTAAGGCAAAAAATACAGCCATCAAATGGACCAACCCTCAAGACAACCAAACTTACACGATTAATATTGTAGATACTCCAGGTCACGCTGATTTCGGTGCCGAAGTCGAACGAGTGATGAAAATGGTTGATGGTGTCCTACTCCTCACCGATGCCGTTGGTGGTCCGCAAGCTCAAACTCGTTGGGTCCTAAAAAAAGCGCTTAGCCAAGGACTCAAAACTATTTGTGTCATTAATAAAATTGACCGAGATACCGCCCGCTCAGAATGGGTTCACGATAAGGTTCTCGAACTCTTCTTAGACCTTGAAGCGGACGATGACCAATTCAATGCCCCTTTCTTGTATGCTTCTGCCAAAAATGGTTTTGCTGATAAAGAAGTAAACGGCCCAAGAGAAAATATGTCTGCACTTTTTGAAACGATTGTAGAGCGGATTCCTCCTCCAATTATTGAAATGGGAGACTTCCGTATGCTTGTCTCTAATATTGAATGGGATGACTATGTAGGACGAATGGCCATTGGAAGAATTCTTTCTGGAGCAATCAAACAAGGACAAACCATCCATGCACTCCATAAAGACGGATCCACGAAACGTGTCAAAATCACTAAAATGAAAACATTTTCTGGCTTAAAAACAGATGACATAGAGGTGGCCCATGCGGGTGACATTGTCGGCATCGCAGGATTTGATAACATTGATATTGGCGATACCTTATCCCTCACCCCAGAAGGTGAGGCATTACCTTTTGTAGAAATTGACCCTCCGACCATTCAAATGGAGTTCTCTGTCAACGACGGGCCACTCGCAGGACAAGATGGCAAAAAAGTCACCTCAAGGCAGATCAAAGAGCGTCTTGAACGAGAAATGCAGTCCAACATCTCAATTTCCCTTGAAGAGGCTACTGAAAGTACCCGCTTCCTCGTCAATGCTCGTGGATCGATGCAGATCGCAGTGCTCGTCGAAACAATGCGTCGTGAAGGATTTGAACTACTTGTATCCAGACCCACCGTGCTTTATAAAGAAATTGATGGCAAACGTTGCGAACCCTTTGAACAAATTTGGGTTGAGATTACTGAAGATGCCCTCGGCGGTGTTATGGAAAACCTTTCAAAACGTAAGGCAAAAATCACAAACCTCGAGCACCATAACGCTGGAGTCACCGTTGAAGCTGAAGCGCCTACACGTGGTATCATTGGCTTTGAAAGTGATTTAACAACCATGACATCCGGACACGGAGTGATGAGCCACTCTTACTTAGAATACCGTCCTTATTGCGGTGAAATCAATACACGCCTGACTGGCACCCTCGTCAGCATGGATCAAGGTAAATCCATGCCATACGCCTTAGACATGATCCAAAACCGAGGTAAACTCTTTATTGCACCTAGTGAAGCGGTCTATGAGGGGCAAATCATTGGCGAAAATCCTCGCAAAGAAGACCTGCCCGTCAATCCAACAAAAGCTAAACAACTCGACAACATGCGAGCATCTGGCTCAGACAAAGGTATCCAACTCGCACCCCCTCAAAAATTTTCTCTCGAACGAGCTATTGAGTACATTACATCCGATGAACTCGTAGAAGCGACTCCAAATCATTTGAGACTGCGCAAGCGAATACTGGATTCAAACGTACGCAGAAAATTAGCGAAAGCAGAAAAGAAATAAGCGCAATTGGAACAAACGGGTGATACGTTCAATTCCTTTATTGAATCTCTTTAGCCAACATATCTTTTAAATGGTCTACGTAAGCTTTGGGACCGCCTCTAAGATAACCGGTTCTCCCTATTATATTGCCTTCAGTATCCACTAAGATAATTGTTGGAAAACCATTAACGCCATAGGCATCTAAGAGTTGATAATTTTGATCGATTAAAGATTCTTCCTGTTGAACCCCACTAGGGAAATCAACTGTCATCAAAATTAAGTGCTCATTGGCATAATCTATAAATGCCGGCTTGGAAAAAACTTCCTTTTTCAACTTAATGCACCAACTGCACCAGTTAGAACCCGTAAAGTCCATCAATATAGGTTTACCCTCTTCTTTTGCTTTTGCTTGAACAATGGATAAATCTGTCAGCCAAGACGCAGAATACTCTGCGACCTCTGTGGAATCTGACTTTGCATCTTTGGTTTGAGTCACCGATGAATATAAAAAAACGGCACCTATAAAAAGA
>JAQCDT010000063.1 GCA_027620575.1 Verrucomicrobiota bacterium | reverse complement strand
GCCCATTCAGTTTCATTCGTATCAGTAGATTGAACCCAATTAGCAACATCAGGAACAGTAAAATCTGGCGCACCAATTATATTACCATCTCTCTCGCCAAATACAGCCGGATAAGCAATGCTGTAGATGTCAAAAAATTGCATTTTAGGAAAATCAGGAAGTTCAGGATTATCAAAATTCATAGTAGGAATAATTCGATTATACCTAAATTCGCCAGCAGGAATCTCAATAGCTGCTCCTCCTGTAGCCCTATTAAAAGCATTATTAGAAGACCAAAATGCCAATAATTCCTTTCCTAATCCGAATTGAAAAGATCCAAAATCTCTTAAATCAATCCAATTTTCGTCATCGTAAGTAAATTCAAGATCAGGGGGCCCATAAAAATATTCATAGGAGCCATGATTATTTGGATGAGAATCCATTACAATTTCTATATTATAAGGGTTCCATAAATAAAATATGGGAGTCATCATTAGGTGAAGGATATCCTGATTGTTATCTTGGGGCTTTGCTACATTATCTACTCCTAATCCTCCTTCTGGTACGTTGTCACTAAGTACTGTAATACCATAAAAAATATCTGATTCACCCTCGATTACATCAATGACTGCATCCTCATTGTTCCCCAAACATAACACACTATTTGTTTGCTCTATATGCAAAGATAGAGAATCATATTGTTCACTACCTAGTTTTGGAATGGGTATTGAGTATGGCTTTGAAAGACCTCCTTCAATAGGTATGGTTTCAGTTATATAATCATTTCTAGGATTAGTATCGGTTGTTTGGGAAAATTTGAAGTATACATCAACCGAACCGTCATTTGGAACAAATGCATAAAAATTAATTGACCCTTCTAACGAAAACTGCAACGGAGTTTCTCTAATACCCTCAGATTGTGAATCAGTTATTCTAAAGCCAGCAGAGTCTTCAGCTGTATCTGGAATAATTATACAATTATCCTCTGTAATTTCAGATCCTCCAAAGGCTTCCAATTCACTGAATGCACTTATTCTTGGAATGTAAGTAACCGTATTATTGTTACCGCCGCCAGGACCGCCACCAGGACCGCCACCAGGACCACCACCAGGACCACCACCAGGACCGCCACCACCAGAATTAACTCGATCATATCTTGGGTCGTATACATCGTCATTATAAAATCCGTTCCAAGTATTTCGGTTCTTATGTAAGCTAAATAAAACTTGCATTCTAGCTAAAACAGGTATTGGAAGATCGGTGTATTTGACTTCTGATGGATCGGGATTCAGCTCAGCGTCTTCCCAGAAATCTGAAGTATTTAAATAATTTCTGCCACCATCATTACGAATTTTTTTATAAATATTGTGATAGCGTTGTGCGTAATTCCAATAAGGTCCTTCTGAAGCATCATAGGTAAATATTGGCTCTTCATCATATTCCACGGGAAGCGAATCTGAGGCAAATAGTAGACTGAGATCTTTGCGAATCCCCCCATGTTTAACGTCAACCATCAGACCTCGGCTAAAAGCAGATAACGAGTGATATTTATTTTTGAAAGCATCAATATTTCCGCCTAAAGCTTCTTTAAAAGCAAATTGAGCTGTACCAATAGTCAGTATTTTCTCAGATTGACTAGAAATATCTTCTACATTTTCAAAACCTTCAATGGCATTCAGTCTTGGGCTTCCAGCATTGTTGACATTCAATATTTGCTCTAAATTAGTTTCGATTTCATCAGGTTTAGCACCTGCGACTCGAGTTTTGACGCCTTCATCACCAATCCAATAAGCGTATCCGTTTTCTTCTTCGAGTTGTTGATCGATAATTTGGCGTGGCACATACACACTGTTTTCCGATGTTGCTACTTCACCAACAGTTCCTGATCCCACCATGAGGATTGCTTCTTTTGAATCCTTACTGAAAGTTTTAGCAAATTCAATAAGTTCTTCCGGAGACATGGTCTCAATATTATTGGGTGTGGAAATGAGCCAACGGCGAAAATGCGAAGGTTTACCATCGGATGAGGTGAAATTTTTCGAAACGACTTGGTTGACTAAATTTCCTGCTAACGGATCATTACTATTCCAGGCTCCTGTCCAATAAGGGTTGTTAACGCCTTCAATAGCTTCTGTCTCTGGAAATTCATCAAGTATGGAGGCAGTTGCAGAGATTCGCTGATCGGGACCCATTTCATTTTGCAAATCCCCAATGGCTAAATTTAAAGCAAACAGAGCATTTTGTTTAGCTGCAGCTAGATCTTTTTCGGAAGAGGTAATATTGCTGTTAACTTGAATGAGCGTTGAGAGTCCTAGTATTATTAAAAGGACGAATGACATCAATCCGAGAGCAACCATCAAAGCAAATCCTGATTGCCTCTGCTGGTAATTAGGAGTGGAATCTTTTAGTGTTTTCTTTTTAGTAAAAAAGCGGGAGGTCATATTGCATTAAATCGTTCAATTGTTTTATAAAAAAATCAATTGTTAACAAACATAGATAGTACAAAATTGTTTGTTATAGAATGCTTGTCAATGACATCTGTAATTTAATGCAATTTCACTCACATCCCAATAGAAATAAGTTCAGTCGGGTGCATTTATTTTTTATTAACAGTAACTGTATCTCCTTTTATTATACTACATCCAAGGAGTGTATGATGAGTCGATCCAAAACGTTTTTTCGAATGTTCAAATAGACGTTCTGTTGCAAAGTATCCAATATCATAATTAGGTATCTTTACTGTAGATAATTGCTGTGAAATATCGCTAATTTGAACTCCATCAAAGCCGCAAATTGAGACATCCTCTGGAACTCGTATCCCTCTTTTCTTCAAGCCTTTAATGAGTTCGTAAGCTTGATGATCTGCAGCACAAACAAATGCGGTAACACCATTTTCAATTGCTTCAACTGCTTGATTAAAGCTTTCTTCGATCGACACCATTTTTTTAGGGTGTACATTGATCATGTCTTTTTCTTTGATTTCTAAGCCTAATTTAGTCATTTTTTCAAAGTAGGCTCCAGCTCGGCGAAGTACCCAACTTTGTAAGAATTTATACTCAATTGAATAAAAAGCGATTCGCTTATGGCCGTATTCATGAAGGAAATTAATTAGGTAGTTGATGCCTTGGTAATGATCGACATCAATACAGTTCATGTTGACACTTGAGCGTTGTTCCACGGTTGAAACGCAAGGATATCTCAAGACTAAATAATCTACAATTTCTTTAGGCAATGTATGGACCATAATAATGCCGTCCCATAATTTTCCGTAGTTGTTAAGGATATCTTTGAAGTTATTTGAAGATATTGTGGTCGTTGAAGGGTCAAGAAAATGGATAGACAGTTTAATATTTTTTAATTGGCTATATTCAGATATACCCTTGATTATATTTTTACCTGAATTTACATAATCTGTGCGATTATATTCTTCTTCGGTTGTGCAAATGAGTACGCCAAATATTTTTTGTTCTATTTCATTCTTATTGGTTCGATTAGAAAGATGATGATATCCTAATTCCGTGGCGGTTTCAAAGACTAATGCTCTCGTTTGTGGGTTGATCCCAGGATGATTAGTAAAACATCGAGAAACAGTTGCCTTTGAAAGTTTCAGCTTTTTTGCGATTTCCTGTTGTTTAATCTGCTTCATGTGTTGATGGAGTATGTGTGGATGCGTGAATTTACTTTAAATAATGAAAGTTTTATCAGTTATATTAAGTAACTGGGGTATCTTCATAATAATCTATTTCTTTATATTTTAAACAACAATTTCTGCTGAATAAATAACTCAAAATGAAACTAAAAGGGGTTTTGTTTCTATTTTTTAAGGGACTGAAGCTCCAATAAGTTTTCTTAGGGATCTGCCGCTCTTATACATATTAGATTAGTTGTTATAGATTGATGAAATATGAGTTTTGAGAGTTGACAGATTTTTGCAAAACGATGCAATTTTCATTTTATGTCCCACTTTTCTTTGTATCTATCAATAACTCTATTATTTGTTGGCATTTTAACGGCAAAGTCAGTTACAACCATTGAATTTGACGCTTCCTCGGGCTATCATTTCACCGTTGATGGTTTAAATTATGAGGTTAAAGGTGTCGCTGGGGATAAGAATTTTGAACTATTAAAAGATTTCGGTGGTAATACCGTGAGAACATGGGCCATTAATAACGAAATTTTAGATAAGGCACATCAGTCAGGGCTTAAAGTAGTTGCTGGCATATGGGTTGAGCACATGCGCCATGATGATGACTATGATTATAACGATCCTAAATTTATAGAAAAACAAAGAAAGAAAGTTAGGTCGATTGTTGAAAAACATAAAGATCATCCCGCATTACTTGCCTGGGGCTTAGGAAACGAGGTCGAGTTGCATGTTCCTGAGGATATGCTCGAAATTATTTGGAAAGAGATGAACACACTCGCTGAGATGGTCAACTCCATAGATGGAGATCATCCAATAATGACAGCTGTTGCAGGTTTTGATGCTAAGAAAATCAACGATGTAAAGCGTTATTACCCAGAATGTGATATATTAGGGGTGAATGCCTATGGCTTTGCTCCAAAAGTAGGCGAATTATTACTGAAATATGGTTGGGACAAACCTTATATGATTACAGAATTTGGGCCTATGGGACCATGGGAAGTCGGTGAAAAAAGCGATTGGGGTGCCGTGATCGAAGAGAGCAGCCATAAGAAGGCGGAGCGTTACCTCAAGGCTTATTTCTCAGCAATGAATGAATCGCCTCGTTATTGTTTAGGCGCATTTCCTTTTTATTGGGCAAGCAAGCAAGAAACTACCTCTACTTGGTTTGGAATGTTTTTAAAAGAGGGTCCTAGATTAGAAGCAGTTGATGCTATAGCCTATGGCTGGAATGGGGAATACCCAGACAATCGTGTCCCAGAGATTCATTCAATTGAATCTTCCGCAAAGTTGAATAAAGTAGCACGTAATTCAATTCATACTGCTCGCATTGATGTGCTAGATCATGAAAATGATCCTTTAAAATACCGTTGGGTAATCATGGAGGAAAGTAAAGTGAAGAGTGTCGGAGGCGATTTTGAACCTACACCTAAATCGTTCCCCAAATTAATTTTAAAAAACAAAGGATATGAAGTGAAATTCAAAGCACCTAGAAAAAAGGGGGCTTATCGACTCTTTGCATACGTGGAAGATGATAATCAAGGAGCAGCCACTATGAATTTCCCATTTTACGTTAAGTAAGACATATCGTAATTTAGCATATTATTAAATATACATGAGTACTCAAATCGAATCCAAAGACAATCAATCGCTGGCGAATATGGACTATAACTTTCAAGATATTGAAGGAGAACGATTTATTTGTATTAATGCTTTAGAGACAATACCGACATTTTTTGTTTCGATGATCAGTGCACAGGATCATTGGTTTTTTACTGCGACAAATGGCGCTTTAAGTGCGGGTAGAGGTTCCCCTCAAAATTCACTTTTCCCTTACTATACAGTCGATAAAATCATCAATAATTCTAATTGCACTGGCCCGCAAACAATCATCAAAGTTGCGAATAAAGTTTGGGAGCCTTTTAAGTCATCAAGTGAGCGAATTTTTTCTATCGGTCGTAAGATTTATAAGAGTATTAATGGGGATACTTTAATCTTTGAAGAAGTTAATCACGATTTAAATCTTACATTTGCCTACACTTGGTCTACATCGGAAAAATATGGGTTTATCCGAAGGTCTAAATTGCATAATTCAGGTGCCAATGAAGTTGAAATTACAGTCATTGATGGCTTGTCTGATTTCTTAGCTTCAGGTGTCGATGATCGAACACATCTCGCTTACAGTTGTTTGACCGATGCTTACAAGGTGAGCGAATTAGACACTTCAAATCAATTATTAGTTCACCGCATGGTTGCAAGCTTAGTGGATGAAGCGATACCCCTAGAATGTTTAAAAGCGACTGTTCTTTGGTCTCATGGTTGGGATGATGCTTCAGTTTTGATTCAGCAATCAGATGTCGAAGAATTCTTAAATGACCCTAGTTTCCAGAGCACCAATTTTTCTCGAGGACTCAGAGGCTGTTATTACACTGCAGGTTCATTTAAATTACCCTCTCAAGAAACAAAATCTTGGTCTATTGTTGCTGATATTGATAAGACACAAAGCGAAGTGGCTGCTTTATCGATCGCACTTCAAAATAAAAATACTTTATGGCAATCGGTCATTGAGGACATTGCTGAAGGTCGTAATGCGCTTGAGGAATTGATACAAGCATCCGATGGATTACAAATTTGTTCTGAAGAAATTGTCTCTACCTACCACAGAGCAAATGTTTTATTTAACATTATGCGCGGTGGCGTATTTTCTGACAATTATCTCATCGCAAAAAGCCTGTTAAAATCTCATTTAGCAAAGCATAACTCTAAATTAAGTACGACTGATTTAGCGATTATTGATGAATTGCCCGAAAAATTTAATTACAACGAATTGGTCTTAGCCTCTAGGAAAGGGAGTGCGGATTTGCAAAGAATTTGTAATGAATACCTACCGCTGGTATTCAGTCGTCGCCACGGTGATCCAAGTCGTCCATGGAATCGTTTTAATATTAAAACCAAGGACGAAATGGGTAATCCGATCGTTGGATTTCAGGGAAATTGGAGAGATATTTTTCAAAATTGGGAAGCACTTGCTTGGAGTTTTCCATATTACAACGATGCCTTTATTCACAAATTTTTGAATGCAACGACTGCGGATGGCTACAATCCTTACAGAATTACTGATAATGGTATTGAATGGGAAGAGCCTGATCCTAATGATCCATGGGCGTCCATTGGATATTGGGGCGACCATCAAATTATTTATCTGCTTAAGTTACTTGAATTTACGGAAACTCTTAAGCCGAATTCACTGAATGCATTAATGAATAGTGATTTATTCGTCTTTGCTGATGTTCCATATGAGATTAAAGATTTTTCCTTTCTAGAAGAGAATCCGAATCATTCTATTTATTTTAATGAAACTCGAAATGAAGCAATATTACAACGGGCTGCTTCGATTGGTGCGGATGGTAAATTAGTTCATGATGGGAATGCTCAAATGGTTCGTGCTAATCTTTTTGAAAAATTATTCATTCCACTGTTAGTCAAACTCAGCAATTACATTCCAAATGGTGGTATTTGGATGAACACTCAGAGGCCTGAATGGAATGATGCTAATAATGCATTAGCGGGTTTTGGTA
>JAQCDT010000062.1 GCA_027620575.1 Verrucomicrobiota bacterium | reverse complement strand
CTACAGCTAAGACCTTTTCAACCATGCAGGCAGATGCACTTCGATTCTCTGCCTCCTCAACAAAATCATGTCCATCTCGAACCCCATAACTCAGTGCGATAAAGAGCGATTGAGGCTCGATCATTCGTGTATCAAAAAAAATACCTTTAACGGTTGAAGGAACACCGCCGTGCCAGTAACCACCCGTCCACTTTGCTAAATCTTCCCCTCTTAACCGCATAAATTTTTCACGTCTATTGTTGGTCTAAACCAAACCGTTTTTCAATTAAATCTTTAGCAATCTTTCGATCATCAAAAGGAATCATACGTCCCTCCAATTCTTGGTACATTTCATGCCCCTTCCCTGCGATTAATATACAATCTTTAGGCTTCGCTAATTCAAATGCATAAGCAATTGCATTGCGGCGATCTTTGATGAAAATCACCCGCTTCGCTTCTGCTTCACTTTCTATCCCCGCCTTCATGTCCTCAAAAATTGCCTCAATTGATTCCGTACGTGGATTATCTGACGTTGCGATCACCACATCCGAAGTATCCAAAGCTGCTCGCATCATTAAGGGTCGCTTACCTTTATCCCGATTGCCGCCACATCCAAAAACAATGATTTTTTGCCCATCAGTAAATTCTTGAATCACTTCACCACTATGCTTAATCGCATCACCCGTATGTGCATAATCGACTAAGACATTAAAATCCTGACCTGCATCCACACGTTCCATTCGTCCAGGCACTCCAGAAAATGATTTCAATTGCGCTAATAAATTGTCCATAGAACGCCCTTGAGCATAACCAATCGCCAAAGCTGCCAACACATTCGCAACATTATGCCTCCCCAGTAAAGGATAGGACACCTTTATACTTCCCTCTGGATACGATAATTCAAAAGAAGTCCCCGCAGCAGATAAACAAATAGAGGTCGCTTTAAAATCCGCAGACGAATGACCATCCGCACTAAAGGTTAGGCACTTTAAATTCGAACCAATCGTCTCCAATATCGTTTGGCCATACGCACAATCTAAATTCACAATGGCCCGCTTCGCCTTCGTCCCCAAGACACCTGTGAACAATCGTTGCTTCACTTCAAAATAAGCATCCAATGTCTTATGGTAATCAATGTGGTCTCTGGATAAATTTAAGAAAACAACCGTGTCCATCTGAACAAAATGCACTCGCTTTTGATCAATTCCATGTGAACTCACTTCAATTAATGCATCAGTACAATTCGATGCTTTCATTTCAGAAAACAATTCAAAACAATCCACCGACTCAGGGGTTGTTCTATGAGCGGGTAACGTTCGGTTACCGATATCATAACGAATCGTACCAATCAATCCAACCGACTGACTCCCTCCCAACAGATGCTGCCCCAGCATGGTCACGGTTGTTTTTCCATTGGTCCCAGTAACTCCTATAATATTCAGTGCCTCGTCAGGCGACGCATAAAATAACTTAGAAATTTTAGCGAGCGCCAAACGCACATCGCTCACCTGAACAAAATTAAAAGGAAAATGCTTTCCCAAAGGTTCTTCCGAAATAATCGCAACAACCCCTCTCGCCATTGCCTCTTCTACATAAGTATTACCATCCTCCCGTGAACCACTGATAGCAAAAAACAAACCACCAGGAACCGCCCTACGGCTATCCGTGATTATGGCAGAAAACTCAACTTCCCCATTCAGCTGTTGATCCACCCAATCAATTTCACTCAATACATCATTCAATCGCATATCTGTACCAAATATTTTTTTTTAATATTATTGTTCTGCCTTTCGTGTCGCAAACAATTCTTTAGCGTACTCAGATGAACGAATCTCTAAATACCGAATACAATCTTCAGCGATTTCTTTAAACGCAGGTGCCGCCACAACTCCACCGTAACCCGTGCCACCTTTGACTTTGGGTGCATCCACTACCACCGTAATAATGACTTGAGGATCTTCCACTGGTAAAAATCCAGAAAAAGAAGCCACGTGCGACTCGCTTGAATACTTACCATTAATGATTTTTTGCGTTGTGCCTGTTTTCCCGCCGACTGAATAGCCACTGATTCTTGCACGCTTCGCTGTCCCTCTATCTCCAACCACCTCACCCAATAAATCTGCCATTTGTAATGATACATATTCGCTGAGCACTCTTCGTTTGGATAATGCAGGATATTCGAAAAGTAAAGCACCCTCAGAATCTGTAATGCGATCGATAATCCTTGGCTTCATCAATAACCCTTTATTTGCAATCACACTCATCGCATAATGAATTTGCATAGGCGTTCCATCCACAGCATGTCCCATTGGCATTCTCGAGATCGTCAATCCATCCCACCGATTAATCGGATGCAGTGTTCCTGAAATTTCTCCCCTTAAACCCAAATCTGTCCGTTCCCCAAAACCAAAAGACTTGGCATAGGTATACAAACGATCTTCGCCCAAAATCATTCCCAAATGCGCCGCACCCCGATTACTCGATTTAATCACAATATCTGCCATACTGAGACGATCATAAAAATGATGATCACTGGGCAGACGTACCTTGCGATTGTTATACAGCACCACTTCCTTGCCCGTCTCAAAGATATCCTTTGGCTCAACCTCAGATTCATTTAAAACACCCGAGGCAGGTACGATTTTGAAAGTGGATCCCGGTTCAAAGATATCCGTAATCGCACGATTTCTTTGATTCGCTATCGGATATAATTTTGTATTAAAAAATTCATTCAGATCAAAGGTTGGATAATTGGCTAAGGCTAAAATAGACCCATCACTCGGACGACTCACAATCACACTCACCCCCTCAGGATTGTACCGCTCAACCACGGCATCAATGACTTCCTCTACCGAACTTTGTATCCGTTGATCTAAGGTTAAATAGACATTATTCCCATTCACCTCTGAAATCTCACGAGATCGCTTATGGGCTAACTCTCTTCGCCGCCCGTCTTTTTCTGTCTCCACCCATCCATCTTGCCCACGCAAGTAATAATCGCACATTTCCTCGATCCCAGACACCGCAACTGATTCATGATTCACAAACCCAATCACGTGTGACGCCAATTCATTTCCTGGATAAAACCTTTGATTCTTTCGATTTCCATAAACACCGGTTATGCCCAAATTCATCACCGCCTCATAGGTCTTTAAATCAACATTCTTTGCCAAAGAAGCCCAACGAATTAAACGACCACTGTTCGCTCGTACCTTCTTTTCCATAACAGCCTCTAACTCAGCATAAGGAATCCCCAAAATAAACGCCAAATGCCCCCACTTAGTCCGATCTTCCTCCTTCAAAAAATTAGGATCCACACCCACTGTATAAGAACTATGGGTCGCAGCTAATATATTTCCATGAACATCAAAAATATCACCACGCTGTGAGGCCAAAACCCGAACCGACTTTCGAACATTCTCTGCAAAACCCTTTAAGCGCTCGCTATCGATGACATGTAAATAAAACAAGCGCCCACACAGCACTAAAAAGGCGAAAAGAATGAAAAAAACAATCAACCTTAACCGATTAAACGAAACAAATGCCTGGCTCATAATTTAATGAAACAATTTGTGCATTTTGTATTCTTGGCGATTTTTCAATTTTAAAAGACCCTTCAACGTGGATCTCGAAGGCTGAATTAAAGACTTTTCCTTGAAGCAAAAATACAGTCCATACACCTTTCCTTGAATACGCATCTCGTTCCAAAGGCTCCCTAGCGTTTGAAAAGATATATGCATTACTTTCTTAAGGGTATTCATCAGAATTGATTATTTAAAATATCACCCTGAAGGGTTTGAGCATTTACATAAGTACTACCCGCTTCGGAAGTCGTTGTTTCGACCCAAACAATCTGCTTGTCTATAATCGGCGCTAAACGATTGGATACTCGACTTTGTAAAACAATTGGTTGATGTGCATTCGCTATTCGCTCATCCAAATAATCCAATTTTCTCAGCATCTCTTGATGCCTTTTTTCCAGTAAGACGGTTTGTTTCGCCACCTTAGACACTTCATGCTGTATCCAAAGCAAAGAAAATGAGCCACCTCCAACAATCGTTAAAATAAACACCACCATCACGCTGAAACGGAAAAGCATAGCACCTTTATTTGAACTTCTCATCATGCCATCCCCTCCACTAACTTTTGAATCCCTCGCATCCGTGCACTACGACTTCGCGCATTATTTCGGGTCTCTTCTTCACTCGCCTTCACCGCCTTTGTCGCAATCATCGATCCCAATACCTGACGCTCTTCTTGAAAACGATCATCCTTCCTATGTTCAGGACGACCCGATAATTTGCGGAAAAAACGTTTCACAATTCGATCCTCAAGCGAATGGAAACTAATCGCCACCATCACACCATTAATTTTCAATCGACGAAACCCCTCTTCCAAACCCGCTTCAATTGACTCCAATTCTCGATTAATCACAATCCGCACCCCTTGAAATGTTCGAGTCGCTGGATGGATACGCTCTTTAAATCCTGCTCTTTTAGGAATCACTGATTCAATTAATTCAGCAAAAGATTTTGTCCGCCCCAAAATGCCTTTTCCTCGTGCACCGATAATCGCAGCAACTACTTTTCTCCAAGAGCGCTCTTCACCATAATCTCGAATCGCTCGAATTAAATCAGCTTCACTAGCCGTTTCCAAAAATTCACTCGCCGTGATCCCCTCACGATTATTCATTCGCATGTCTAATGGTGCATCGAAACGAAAACTGAATCCCCGCTCCCCCTCGTCCAATTGAAATGAGGACAACCCAAAATCAAATAAGATTCCATCAAAACTTCGCTCTTCCACCCGTGCGATATCCGCAAAATTCATTGAATAAAAACGAAAGCGATCTCCGTAAATTTCTTTCAATGCAAGTGCTCTCGCTTCCGCCTCAGGATCTTGATCAATCGCCACCACACACACCTCTGGTGAACTGTCTAGCATCGCACGTGTATGACCACCACCTCCGAAAGTTCCATCGAGAAAAACGCCGCCCTTTTCCGGCTGCAAGTACTCCATAGTCGCCTCAAGCAGTACCGGCACATGTTTGCTTGCACCTTGTGCGCTTAAAGTATCATCCATTGAGAGTAGCATTGTAGATTGTTTGAGTTTAAAGGGTGGTATTAGACTATTCTTAAATTATAAATAAAAACTGCCTCTAGAATTGTTCTGCTTCTTCCTTAACGCATTACCAATTGCATCCGATAATTCCAAAGGGCTTTGTGAGGGATAAATAATTCGCCAAGGCATTCTCTGACTTCTTTCTGAAAAAAAGATATAACCGGATTTTAAAAAATTTTCTCGCGCAATATGTTTTAGAACCGATTTCATTATTTGAATTATAAACCAAATCGTTGAAAAACTGCAGCCTTCGTACCCTCATCCACAGCGTACGAAGACTGAAATTTTTCATATCCTTCATCACTAAATAAACTAAACGTTGAAAGTTTTCCCACTAACACCACATCCTTTTGAATCTTTGCATGGCCCACTAAGCGTTCATTCAAATTAATTCGCCCTTGCTTATCACAAATAAAACTATGTGCCATCGACATCAGTTCCGTGATCGCCTTCTGCCCTTCTATATCTCCTATGCTCACTTGCGAAATCCTCGCTTCCAATTGAGCCACCATCTTCGGAGAATACACCGTGATATTTCCATCAGGTGTCGGTAATGCCAAATAACTGATATCACTCCCATCCTGATCCTTTTTGTGCCTCCAACTAGCAGGAATCGTCAAGCGGCCCTTTTCATCGATTGTACGATGAAACTCTCCAACAAATAAGGTAGATTCTTGCATTTCCATAATGATATGACCCAATACTCACCATTTCTCCCCACAATACCCCACTTTGTCAAGCCATTTCACACCCCTTCGCACAATTTTTACAAAAAAAACAAACCCCAAGGCCAAGGATAAGCAATGGCACCTTTAACTGCTTATCCCCAAGCAGATCGCACACTGGAAAGTGCTCACCAACAATTAAAGCTTTACATATCAATATATCTGTATTCATTGATATGTCATGGCCACTCAAACGATCATCCAAACTATTGCATCGGGTAAACATACCCTGTCGCTTGAATTTTTTCCGCCCAAATCGGAAAAAGCCATTGAACAACTTGAAGCAAGCTCAAGAGATTTAGCCAAGCTCAATCCAGACTTTGTCTCCATCACCTACGGAGCAGGTGGCAGTACTCGACACAGTACCTTCACTTATGCCGAACGATTAAAGCAGACACACAATTATAAAGTCATGCCCCATTTAACCTGTGTCGGACATTCCAAAAGCGAGTTATCCGAAATCATTCAGCAATACCAACAAGCAGGCTTCAAAACACTGATGGCCCTAAGAGGCGACCCCCAAGGAGACGCTCAAAGCTTCACCCCCCATCCCGATGGCTTCCAATACGCCAATCAACTCGTAGATTTTATTAAGTCACAATTTCCCAACTTTGAAATCGGTGTCGGCGGCTACCCAGAAAAACACCCAGAAGCCCAAAGCCAAGCCAGTGATATTCTCAACCTAAAGAAAAAAATTGACGTTGGAGCCGACTTTATCACCACACAACTCTTTTACAACAACGACCATTACTACCGATTCGTTGAACACTGCCGATCCGCTCAAATTCATTGCCCAATCATACCCGGACTGATGATTCCAACCCAGCTCGAACGAGTCGAACGCTTCTGCAACTTCTGCCAAGCAGAATTACCCATTGCACTCAAATCCGCCCTAGCCTCTGCCCATGGAGACCCTCAAGCACTCCATGACATCGCAGTTAATTGGACCTTTGAGCAAATCAAAGACCTCCTCCAAAACGGAGCTCCAGGCATTCATCTCTACATCATGAATCAGTCTAAATTCATGCTCGCACTCGCTGAAAAATTGAGCGAAGCCAATTTTCTAGTACACCAATAGAAGCGAACCAGCCTTCTGGCAAGGACACTGAATCGCACTTGCATCTCAAAACAATTCAGTCACAGAGAGACAGGCATTCGCAAATCTTAGACCTCAATGTCACAAATATGAAACATTTTTCTATTTTTTCTAGAATTTATAGAAAAAAAGATTGGAATGGTATAGAATTTGCATAGTTTGCTTCATAAAGTATTCAAAAGTTGCTATATTAGACTGTTGATTTGGACTTGTTGTAGTGACAGCTATTCCTACCTCTGCCTCCTAATGCAAGACAACATAAATAGACTGATGAATCTGGTTTCAATTGTTCAGGAAATCGCTGAATCGGACCA
>JAQCDT010000061.1 GCA_027620575.1 Verrucomicrobiota bacterium | reverse complement strand
TTATATTAGTCGTTACTTAGACTTCATGGCTTCATTGTTAGTGGAAGATCAGGAATTAAAGTGCTTTGCTTCTTTAAAATCGTTAATGAATGAACTTTCAGAAGTTTTTGCAAAAGATCCTCAGGAGATAAACAAAGACAGTCATATTCGCTATCAGGCGGTTGAGAAACTTGGCAAAGCAGGTGAGCGATACCGTAAAAATATTTATCAAGGTACCTTTGGTGCGAAAGAAAGCATCAAAATAGATGAGCTCAAAACATTCATCCAAAATGTGCAAAATCACCTTCAAGCGGCGACTCGTGCAAACTTAAGATCCGATGGACTGTACAATGCTTATAATATTCTACATCTAGATTCACATGAGAAATTGGCTTCTATTGAATATCTAGGGCCAATGCTTGAAGGACAAGTAGCTGTATTAAGTTCTAAGGCATTATCCGCTAAAGAAGCTAAAGCATTATTAGAATCTCTCAGAAACAGTGATCTTTATTGTAAGAATAGAAAAAGCTATATCCTTTATGCCGATAAACGACTACCCGCATTTTTAGATTACAACAAAGTGGAGTCACAATCAGCAAAAGCGATTCCCACGCTTGCTCATATGATTGAACAAGAAGATAGGCGAATCATAGAAGCATCTCCAGACGATTGTTTCCGATTTAATGCTTCGATTAGAAATCGTTTTGAATTGAAGGAAGTGCTTGATCAGTTGGCTAAGGATGACTCTCTTACTGCATCAATCGCATCAGACGAGAAAGCTATCTTAGATCTGTACGAAGCTACTTTTAATCACAAGGCATTTACCGGTCGAAGTGGATCTATGTTTGCTTATGAAGGACTCGGCAGTATATATTGGCACATGGTGTCAAAGTTAATGCTCTCTGTTCAAGAGATTGCACTTGAGGAAGATCATGAAGAAGATTTCAAGGCCTTAGTTGCTTCCTATTATGACGTACAAGATGGCTTAGGCTTTAGGAAAAAAGCGTCTGAATATGGAGCTTTCACAGCCGATGCTTATTCGCATACACCCTCTTTCGCAGGGGCTCAACAACCAGGCTTAACTGGAATGGTTAAAGAGGGTGTTATCTGTCGTTTTGGAGAACTAGGCGTTCAATTCAAAAATGAAACCATCGAATTCAAGCCACGTTTATTGCGATCTGAAGAATTGTTAAAGCAGTCAGAAGAAGCAGTCTGTATTTATCCCGATAAATCTAATCGAACAATCACCGTTCCCGAAAACGCTTTATTATTTACGATTACACAGATTCCTGTAATTTATAAGCGAATCGAGTCTGAAGATGCTGAGATTCTAGTTGAATATTTAGATGGCAGTTCTGAGACCCTATCGGGTGATGTGCTGCCTCAGTCTATTGCTCAATCTTTGCTCAATCGCACTTCAAATATTTCTGCTATTTATGTATCTCAACCATCCATTCGATTCCTCACATAGCTCATCCATTTGACTTAACCCTTTATGAAAACTCAAAATACCCCTCTTCTTAAATTTAAAGAAAAAATTGCTTACGCCAGTGGAGATTTCGCCTCCAATCTGTCATTCCACGTCATCAATGTATTTTTAATGGTCTATTTGACCGATGTATTCGGATTAAATGCCGCTGCAGTGGGTCTGATGCTCTTTGTCGGTGGAATATGGGATGCGATTAATGATCCAATGATGGGTGCCATCGCAGATAGAACAAATACAACATCGGGAAAATACCGTCCTTATTTAAAATGGTTTGCGATCCCTTATGGTGTATTATTTTATGCCGTTTTTGCCGGCCCCGAATTGGGTGAACTCGGTAAATTAATCTTTGTTTGGACCACCTATATTTCCATCAAAATGGTCTACACAGCGATTAACGTGCCTTATTCTGCCTTGATGGGCGTGATGTCACCCAATTCAGATGATCGTGTCTCTTTATCGACCTTTAGGTTTATGGGTGCTTTTGGCGCACAGTTGTTAGTCGTGCTCTTAACGCTGCCCCTCATCGGGTTAATTGGTGCAGGAGACGAGCAAAAAGGGTGGTCCATTACCATGGCAATTTTTGCTGTTTTATCCGTTTTAATGTTCTTATTTTGTTTTAAAAATACCAAAGAGAGAATTAAGCCACAGCCGCAGGTAAAGGTTCACGTCAAAGATGATATTAAGTTTTTATTGGGAAATTTACCTTTCTTGATTATGGCGGTCGCTGGTATTTGTACTTTAGCCAATGTTGCTATTCGTAACGCAGTCACTGTGTATTATTTCAAATATGTAATTGGAGTCGGAGAGGGCCCCGTATTTTCTCTTAATTTAGGCTTATTTCCTTTAGATTTTGATATCATCACGGTCTTTATGACGACTGGTTCTATTGCATTCTTAATCGGTTGCGCATTCAGTGGCCATGTGGGCAAATTATTTGGCAAACGAAATGGCTTAATCCTTCTCACTCTGATTAATGCGGTAGCGGTTATTTCTTTTTATGTGATCCCACCGGAATCCGTTAATTTAATCTTTATGGTGAATATTTTTGCAAGTTTAGTGGCAGGACCTACACCGGCAATTGTTTGGGCGCTTTACACAGATGTTGCAGATTATAATGAATGGAAATTTAATCGTCGTTCGACTGGATTAATTTTCTCAGCTACAATGTTTGCTCAAAAGTTTGGTTATACGATTGGTGCTTCAGCTGCGGCGAGTATGTTGGCACTCTTCGGCTATGTTGCGAATCAGGCACAAACCCCTGAAGCTCTTAATGGTATTCTAATGATGTATTCAATCATTCCTGGAGGACTTGCCCTAATCAATGGTATTATCTTGTTCTGGTTTCCTTTAACACAGAAGCAAACCGATACGATTCAGGCTGAGTTAGAAGTACGCAGAGCGGCTAACTAGATCATGCTTTTAAGCTTTTTGTAAGGTTTTTTTAACACAACAGTTGTATCCTCATGATCAGACTATTAACTTTATTTTTACTAGTGCAGGTAATTGCCTCTGCGACCACAATTTATGTGGAAACCACAGGATTTAGCAGTCCTTTCTATAATTTTTATTTAGATGAAAGTAAAAATCAGCCTTTTAATTTTGTTGGTTCGGGTTCGGACAGCTTAGTTGCTGGGGAATCCTATACATTTATTGGATTAAACACGGATGCACATCCTTTTAGAATGTATATTAAAGACAGTAATAACCAGATTACCTATTTGGTGAACAATCTAGGAACGGGTGACAGTGAAACCTTTACATTAGATGCTAATATTGATTATTCGTCTTACACATTGACCTATGTGTGTGTATTCCATGGGGGAATGAACGGCTCATTTAATCTAGCTAATGCTTCGAACCCAGAACAGATTAATTCTTTTGAGACCGATGTTTTAATTGTCAGTTCAAACGGAAATAAATACACGCTCAATGGAAATACTGAATACGTCAGTGAATATGGACTCGGTATCGGCACATATACATTTAAAAATGTACCTGAGTCTCACCCAATGGCTTTATCCAACGCTACTAATATTACCTATGTTGGCGACGTGGACAAAAAACTTGTCGATGGAAGTGGTAAAGATTTCTACTATGGCGACTTAACCGTTTATGTCTCTGGAAACTTCGGTACGGCTTCATTAATTTGTCTCTATCATGGTTACATGGGTGGTGAAAACATGCTTGTCTACGGAGAAGAATACGCTCTAACAGCTCCTTCAACGAAGATACTCAGTATTTATTCAAGTACTGATTTAGATTCATGGGATTTATTACAAACTGAGACCGTTGAAGCTTCTGAAAGTAGCTTATTCTTAAAAGCAACTCTAACTGATTAAAGTTTTAGAGTGATTTTAAGAAAGCAATTAACTTACTTCGGTCAGATGCAGACATTGTTCTGAAGGCTTCTTTAGAGGCTTCAGCTTCACCGCCATGCCATAAGATCGCTTCTTCTAATGTTCGTGCACGTCCATCGTGTAAGTATGCTTCATCATAGCTCACATATTCGGTGTATCCGATGTTCCAAAGTGGAGCAGTTCTCCATTCTGAACCCGATGCAAGTCCTTCGCCCATATTGTCTGCTAATCCTGTTCCCATATCATGCAAGAGAAGATCAGTATAAGGGTGAATGGTTTGACTTCTTAGTTCAGTTAAAGGGTGATAATCACTCGTTTGAAGTGTTTCCACGTGACAAGCGACACAGTTTGCTTGTGAGAATAACTGCTTCCCTTCTATAACATCGGCATCATCAAAATCTCGTTGAGGCATCAGCGCGAGCAAGGCAACATAGCGATACATGAGATCGAGTTCAGAATCATTGATTTCTAAAGAGGTTGCAGTGTTTTTAAAGTCAATCGTTGGGTAAATGGTGGTAGTCACACCCATATCAGTATTGAGGGCACTGGCTATGTGGTGTCTGAGTCTTGCTTTTGAGGCTTTGTAACCGAAACGACCAAGGCGAATTTTACCAGTCTCAGGATCATTTAGTGCATTAATACGGCCGGATATTCCATCACTATTGATATCATTAGGGTCAGATAAATTCACAATAGTTTCTTCGGCTACAGCTTCTAGTAGGCCAAGTCCTACCAATTGAGGTGCGGAGCGAACTGAGTAGAAATCAGGGGACTCACCTCCAAAAGTATAATTAGGCTTTCTCAATGTATACGAAGTGCCATCGCCGTAGGTGCCAGGAATTTCAGTGTACGCAGCTCGGTAAGCTGTTTTTTCAGCACTACCAGAAGTTGATTGTACTTGTAATACAGTTCCTAAGCTTGGATGTATTGTAGCACCAGAATCAACACCGACTCGGACGATTGATTTAGTCATTAAATCACCAGGATTGTTAGGAATTGCGCGTCCATTATTCGTGTGGCAAGACACGCAACTGGTATTAATAAAATCAGGACCACGCTTTCCTACATGTGTATAGAATATATCATTGTCAGGTTCAGAGTGTGAGCCATCTTGGAAATCTGTATGGTGCAGGCGTCTTCCATCCATAAATGCTTGGGAATTGATCGGTGCAAGATTGTAGGCCATCTGCTTGTAGGCACGTTTTGGCTCTGCTGAATACTGTGTGTGATGCGTTGTTAAACCTCCTAGCCAAGCAGATTCAGGTAATGGATAGGAGTCTGCTAAGTAAGCTTGAGCACCTGTAGGCAATGGATGGAGGTCGGATTGCTCGCCATGGGAATATGTGTAGTCGTACTTTACGGATAAGTCTTTTTGCGCATACCAAGGTTGTAATCCTTCACCAATGACATACAAAAATGCAGTTCCGTAATAATTAGACCTTCCTTTATTTGTAGGAGGTAGACCGAAAACACTTAATTCAATTTCCATGCGGTCTCCAGCTTTCATTGGCTGACCGGTTTTAGGGTTCCCTCTAAAAGTGTAGGTGTATTTACCAATGGCATCAGTATAAATATCTGTACCATCCACGGTTCTATGACCTCTTCGTCCCGCTTCTGCAGTATCGCCAGGCCCTTTTGGATTATAATTGTAATAGTAATTTGCTACGGTCCCTGTCCCAAGGTAAAAAGTCCTCATTTCAGGTGCAGCTAATTCATATTGGAAGGTACTATTTATGGTAATTGTATCTTCTAGTGGAGTACCGACCCATTCTGCTTTACCTACACGATCAATAATCTCAAAGTAATAGGCACGGCCATTCCAATAACTATCTAGATAAATGTCATATAGCGCTGGACTAGAGGCAATTTCTACTTCTCGTGCATGGCGTCCACGTCCTCTATCAGAGACATAAGTATATAGAGCTCTATCGGTATCAATACTAGTTTCTGGCTCTAATGCTGTCGTTTCATCAAATAATGGGACTAAAGTAATGGATTGTGCAGGGGTCGCAGAAAATAGAGTAGAGCTAGCATCAGTTTCTTCGTCAAAGGTGTAGGCAGCTATTGCAAAGTAGTATGTCGTCTCGGGTATTAGATCTGTAACGGTAACGGAATTTCCATTAGTCACATCAATAATTTGATCTAGATTACTGGAATCAGTTCCATAATACACTCGGTATCCGACGACAGTAGGCGTGGTACTAGGATTCCATGAGATAGATATGGCGTTTTCAATTAGGCTTTGGCTAGCACTTGCATCTGTGGGAGCAAATAATTCATAGGTAGGCTCAACCACACGAATAAAACGACTCGCTTGTTCCATGGTCATAGTAATGGTCTGTGTGTTTCCATTACCCATTACGTTGCTTCCATAGTCAGTCCAATCCATCAAATTTGAGGATTCCATGATATCGTATTCAACTCCATTTAAAGAGGGGAACGAAACTTCAGTGATTCTTTCTGGAGTCAATGAAACAACCTCTTCTTCGCCTGCTACAGTTGAATCATCAGTCACGCGTAAGTTTTGTATAACTACAGGAGTGTCCCTATCCACAATATATAAAATGAAGGAACGAAAAGTATTGCTTCCTTGAGAGGGAAAAGAAACTGAGTATTCTGTAGGAGTGGTACCACTTATCACCACCTCTGAGGTATTGAAGTATGGATTAATATCAGGATAAGGATTTTTTTCAAAACGAAAATACACACTCGCAGAATTTGTGCTTATCGGATTCGTAGAGCCACCAGGTCCACTAGGCCCAGATGAACTGCTTTCACCTTCTTCAGCCATGTACGCTGTGAATGTAATGGTACCACCATTGGAGAATGTCAGTGGATACATATCGGTCACTGTATTATAGAAGCCATCCCATTCAGGTGAACTAGCAGGGAAAGTAAAAATATCATTGTTTGCACCACTCACATAGGTTTGAGAGGCACCATCTTCAAAAGCACTCCATACAGCTAATGGGTTCTCATTGCTATTGATCGTTTTCACAATACGATACTCTGCTCCAGGCTCTAAGGCATTTAACTCATGTTGTACAGAGTGTCCGTCTCCTTGTCCAAGGCTTCCTTCGTCATTCCATACTCCAGAAGTCGTGCTTTTTTGCAATTGATAGGTTTGTCCAGAAGTAGTGTCCCATTCAATAACATCTTTGACTTCAATGGAAAGCGCATTTGGCAAATTTGCTTCGCAAACTGGTTTTAAACCTAATAAGAATAAGCCAGTACAAATAAAAAGGGTTAGAGAGTTGGTAGATAGGATTGTTTTCATAAAAAATTTAACTTTGTTTACAAAGTCTAATGTAAGGAATGAATCAACAATCCTAAAAGTAGATATGTAATTTAATTAATAAACATTTGTTAACCTAATCGGTAATAAAATTCTGGCGAGTATATTTTGCATTTTTTTGCATTTT
>JAQCDT010000060.1 GCA_027620575.1 Verrucomicrobiota bacterium | reverse complement strand
AAAGCAAAAAAAAAGATTTACTCACTATGTGAAGCGATTGACTATCAAAAAAAATATTACCGAAAGGACATCGCCCACAGAGAAATTAAAAGATTGAGCGAGTAAATGGATTCTAAGAAACATTTAGTTTTAATATTATGCACAGGTAATACTTGTCGTAGTCCAATGGCTGAATGCTTGCTGAATGCTTCAAGTAAACAGTACCCTATTTTAAAGAAATTCACTTTCCAATCAGCTGGTGTTTTTGCACAAGAGAATCAACCCGCTTCGAATAATTCTCAAAAGGCAATTGAAAGCAAAGCACTGTCCTTAGAACAACATCGTTCGCAACAACTCACGCAAGAACTTATCAATCAAGCCTACATGATCTTAGGTATGACCTCAGCCCATATAGAACAACTTGAATTCCAATTCAATAATCTTCCAGATAAGATTTTCCCTTTTCGTCATTGGCTGAATGACGAGCAAACGGATATTCCAGATCCATTTGGAGGTAATCTAAATGAATATCAATACTGCTTAGAATCGATTGAAGAATCCATTCCTTCGATTGCACAATTTCTTGAGAGCCAAAACTTGGATTAAGCGATTATTTTCTTAATATCCAGAATGCACAATCGTCGGAAAATTCACGAACATTTGCATCTTCGTTGGCAATGATCGAACGAGGTACGACTATTTCTACTTGGAATCCAATATCTTTAACCAATGCCTCCATTGATTCTTGCTCAGGAACATGGATAAAAACATCACCCATATCGGTTGGCTCGTAGCGATCCCCAAAATCATCAAGTAATTCTCGTTGTTCACCTTTGGTCCATAGTGCTTTTTGTTCCTCCCAGTAAGCTTGATATTTAGAGTTCGATCTCAGGTGTGTGGTAAAGACAAACAGCCCATTTTTTTTCAGAACTCGGTAGATTTCTTTAAGAGCTTGGATTCGATTAGATTCTTTAGGAATTTGCATTAAACCATTGAAACCAAAAATAGCTCCTTCAAATACCGCATCTTCAAATTCTAAATCAGTGGCATCGCATACTCTAAACGGAACAGGATATCCCATTCGCTTGCTTAATGCTCGTGCTCTTTGAATCATATTCTTTGCATAATCTGTAGCTAAAAGGTGCTTATATCCCATCTCATGCAAACCAAAGCTAATACGACCGACTCCACACCCAAGCTCTAATATAGAATCCTCTGCTTTGAAGATTTGCTGAAATATCTTTGCTTCAGATTTCCATAAGCCAATTTTTTGCACAGCCTCTTCATAGTGAGCCACAACAGGGTCTGAATTAAAATAGCTCAGTACTGTCTCTATCTCCATGGCTAATCTTTTGAATTATCCTTTAACTGCTGAAGCTAAAATAGTTTGAAAATAAGGCTCTTCAGTTTCTTTTGAGACTGTATTAACTTCAATTTGTTTAAATCCAGCATCTTTTAACAATTGATAGAGTTTATTTTGAGAAAATCCTAGCCATACATCCGCATATAACTCTCGAGCTTTTTCGAAATCATGCTCCAATAAATCAATAATAATGATTCGACCCCCATCCTCTAAAATACGATAGGCTTCTTCCACCGCCTTAGCTGGATGATTTGCATGATGCAAAGCTTGGCTTAATAACGCAATATCCACTGATTTGTTTTTCAGCGGCACATTTTCTATATCGCCAAGTTGGTATTCTAAATTCGTAAGACCATTCTTTTTTGATAAACTCTCACCAAATTCAATCATCTTCGGTGCATTATCAATACAATATACTTTTTCTGCACCCCTTGCCAATAATTGAGAAATCAAACCTTCACCTGCTCCCAAATCGGCGATTTTCAACTTAGGGGTCAAGTAGAGTAAAAAATGGCCAATCGCTTCCCAACTACGCCCAGGACAATAATTTTTGCCTAAACGGCCTGCAACTGAATTAAAATATTCTTCAGCAGCTTGCTTACGTTTATTTAAAACTCTTTTTAGGTTTTGTTGATCCTCTAAAACACCGGTATCTGTTTTCAGTACACTAAGGACTGAATCAATCAACTTCTGCTTACTCGGATCACAGTTTAAATTGATTGCATAAAAAGTTTTCTTACCTTCCTTGCGATCGACCACTAAATCGCCCTGCCTCAAAAGACTTAGATGTGATGAAATTCTAGACTGTCCCATATCCATGACATCCTGCAACTCAGCCACTGATAGTTCTTCATCATTTAAAATGATCAAAATACGTGCTCGGGTTGAATCCGAAAGCAATTTTATTGTGTCCCAAAGTTCTGACATAGCTTTTATTTATATATTATAGAATCAATTAAACAGAAATTTGAAATAAAAAAACCCTTATGTTTCCATAAGGGTTAAATTTTTATAATTGAATTGGCTACGAATTATTTCGTCGCTTCATCAAGAAGGTCACCGAGACTTGTCATATCGCCAGATGCGGAGATGTTATCAAAGGCAGCTTGCTCTTTAGCGAGATCTTCTTCGCTGTAATTAGCAGCTTTGATAGATAATCCAATACGACGCTCATTCTTATCAATTTTGATAACTCGAGAGCTAACAGTATCACCTTCATTGAGTACATCTTTGATATTCTCAATTCGCTCCTCACTGACTTGAGAAATGTGCACCAATCCATCAATGTCATTGTCCAATTGAACAAATGCACCATAGCTTGTGATCTTAGAGACCTTTGCTTCTATGACATCGCCAATTTTGAAGTGGTTTTCAATTTCTTCCCAAGGATCTGTACTTAATTGTTTAACGCCCAATGAGATTCTTTGTGCATCAATATCTACGTCTAATACAACCGCTTTGATTGGATCACCTTTCTTCAAAACTTCGCTTGGGTGATTGATTTTACGTGTCCAGGAAATATCCGAAACGTGAATCATGCCATCGATACCGTCTTCAAGTTCGATAAATGCACCATAAGTTGTTAGATTTCTAACTTCTCCTTCAATTAACATTCCAAGAGGATAGTTAATTTTAGCAGCTTCCCATGGATTCTCTTCTAGTTGGCGAATACCTAAAGATATCTTTTGTTCATCTTTTTGGATTCCCAAGACAACCGCTGATACTTCTTCACCGATCTTCATGACATCACCAGGCTTAGTGATTCGTTTTGTCCATGATAATTCAGTCACATGAACAAGGCCTTCTACACCTTCTTCAAGTTCAATAAATACTCCGTAAGGTACTAAGTTTACGACACGACCCGTAACTTTAGCCCCCAGTGGATACTTATCATCAATCTTCTCCCAAGGATTAGGATGTAATTGCTTCAATCCTAGAGAAACGCGTTCTCTATCTCGATCGATTTCGATAATGACCACTTCAATTTCTTCACCTTGCTTGAGCATTTCACTAGGGTGTTGGATACGACCCCATGACATATCTGTAATGTGTAAGAGACCGTCAAGACCATCCAAGTCAACGAACGCACCATAATCAGTAATGTTCTTCACTTGTCCACGCTGGCGATCACCTGGTTTCACATCATCTAATAATGCACGGCGCTTTTCTATTCTTTGTTCTTCAACAAGCTCTCTACGTGATACAACGATATTTTTTCTCTCAGGGTTAATTTTAACCACTTTAAAATCGTAGGTTTGTCCGACGTATTGCTCTAAATTCTTAGGTGCCTGAACGTCAATTTGTGAAGTAGGCAAGAAAGAATCGACTCCAATGGAAACGATTAATCCACCTTTTACAATTGAACGAACACGACCTTGTACAACAGATCCCTCTTCGCAGGTTTCAGCGATTTTTTCCCAGTTTTTCTTCTGTTCTGCCTTATCGTAGGAAATGACAGGATAGCCCTCTTTATTTTCTAGCTTTTCAAGATAGACTTCGATTTCAGAATTCACTTCCAATTCACTTGGATCGATGAACTCATTGATGTGAACAACACCTTCGGATTTTCCGCCAATATCAACAACAACTTCGGTTGGGCGGATTTCAGTGATGATTCCTTTGATAACAGATCCTTCTTTCAGGTTATCAATTTCGCTACCTTTAAGTAGCTCTTCCATTAACTGACTCATAATATAATGTGTGTCTTACTTAAGTGTAAGACGGGTTTAAGATTAATATAATTTTCTTTTTATAAATGGTTCCGACCATTTAAAGAAGCGTAGATAAGTAGATGACTCAGACAAATAAGCAAGCATTAATAATGCGATCGTGAAATTTGAGCAAAAAAAGGCGCATTCTCTACCCCTAAAGAATGCGCCACCATTATCTACTTTATTTGTTACCCCAAACTCCTTTTCAGGAGAAAATTGATAATCATTATTAATAAAAGTCTTATTTTACGCTTTGCAAGTCTTTTTTTTAAAGAAACAATAAATTTAGGCTCGAATCACCAAATCCTGTATTTCTTCACAGTATTTCAATTGTTTTATTCTTTGTAAAAATTCATCTTTTTTAAAAATTATCTCAGCTCGCAGAGTCGAATTTGTCACCGAAACGATTAAAGTACCTGAATCGGTTAATTTTACCGGATAGCAGCGTTCGGAAAAACTCCCGAAAACACTATCCCAAGATTCCACTAGTATCTGCTCTGGTTTAGGTCGCTCTAAATCATAGCGTTCAACAAAATGTACCACTAAGTCCTCGATACGCATCGGTTCTTTTTGAGAAAAATTGCAATCTCGATTGGGGAGTCCCAAAAAATTCGCAATTATTGCTTCTTGCTTCTTTGAAAATGAATTCGATGAATTGGCTTGTGTCATCAGTCCTCAAATGTCCCATTTTTAAGATAAAGCTGTTTATCTGTGTGTTGAGCAAAATTCGGATTGTGAGTGACCAAGACCAAACTCTTTTCTTCCATTTCAACTAATGACAATAACAGTTCCAAAATCTCCTTTGACGAACGATCATCCAAATTGCCGGTAGGCTCATCTGCAAAAATAATTAATGGATCATTAATTAAAGCACGTGCGATGGCGACCCTTTGCTTTTCCCCTCCAGATAAAGTCACCACGGAATGTTGTTCTCTATCTTTCAAATGTACCTTTTCTAAATACTCACTAATTCTCGCATGAATTTCATCTTGATTCATGTCTTTATAGCCAATTTTAGCCGACAGGTAGAGATTTTCATACACTGTTAAATCAGGGACTAAATAAAAAGACTGAAAAACAAAACCAATAAAAGAGCGTCTCATACTTGATAACGTACTGGTTGATAAATTTTCAATGGATCGCTCTTTCCATTTCAGTGTACCCTTATCCAAACAATCCAAGCCTGATAATAAATTTAATAAGGTCGATTTTCCAGATCCCGAATCTCCCATGATAGAGATACTTTCCCCTTGAGCCAAAGAGAAGTCCAAGCCCTTGATAATGGATACCTCGTCGTCGCCACTTTGAAAAGACTTCCATAAGCCTTTGCCTGATATTAAAGACTCGTTCTGACTATTCATATCTTAAAGCCTCCGATGGTTTAAGCTTTGCTGCCTTTAATGCAGGAACTAACGCCGCAGAAAATGAGATGATTGTGGACAAAATAAGGACCTGATAAAAATCCTTCCATAAATATTTAACTGGAATTGAATAGAGATCATAAACCCCAAGAAATTGAACATCATTACTGTTCATTATCCATAAATAAGCTCCAAATAAGGCATCCCTATTTTCCAAAACTAAATAGGCGAAAATAATGCCCAAAATACTTCCAACTAAACCGATAAACAAACCCTGTGAGCAAAAACATAATGCAATTTGCCATGATTCTGCACCGAGGGCATTCAATAAGCCTATTTCTCGAGTTTTTCGAATGACCGAAAGCGTTAAGGCGACGGCAATGGAAAAAGATGCTACGAGAATAATAAAAATGATAATAAATGAAATCACCATCTTTTCTTGTTCTAGAATAAACAACAGGTCTGCATTCATATCCATCCAATTGTTGACCAATAATGATTCCTCATAATCAATCACACGATCTTGAAGCAAAGCTTTTGCCGAAACGACCGCACTTTCATCGGTATCCCATAAATTAATTACAAATCCGGTAATGGCATTTTCTGCCTCCAATAGGTCTTGTGTACCCCCTAATGAACCTAAGACCAAATTTTCATCGAGCTTTGGGCTTCCGCTTTGAACTAGCCCTGCCACTTTAAATTCTTTAGGATATAGCCACTCTTCCTCTGTCAAATATTCTAAAAGCTTAGGCGAATATAAAGCCACTGCATCCCCGATCTTTACATTGAGTCTTTTTGCTAAAGGGACTCCAAGAAAAACTGTTTCGTCATTTAATGCACTATAACTACCCGCGACGATAAATTCATCAATCGGTATGACTAAATCATCAGGTTCAGTATTTTGAACATCGATTCCACGAATGTAAGGAAATGCAGTACCATCCTCGCTCTGTACCATCAAGATACTTTCAATGTAAGGGCTGATCGTTTTAATTGTTGGATCACTTGTGAGATCTTGAAACAAATCTCCCCACTCTGTAAGCATCCCATCACTCGAATAAATCAGGATATCTCCATTCGTCTTTGCCAAATGCTTACGAATGTTTTCTCCAAAGCCATTCATGACACTTTGCACAATGATTAAAACGCTGACACCCAAAGCCACCCCAATTATTGATATCATTGAAAAATAAGAGATGACCTTCTTAGAAGGGAATAATTGCTTTATTGCGTAATATATATACCAAGGCACGAATAGAGCATTTAGAAAAATAAGATTAAGGAAAAGTAAAAAAATTCACCAATTTAAGTATTCTAAATCTTGACCTTGATACAGGAAAGACTCTTATAGGGTTTTTCATTATATCAAAAACTTAATTTAACCAGTCAATATTATGCCAGTAGCAACACCAAAACAATATGCAGCAATGCTCGATGCAGCTCAAAAAGGAAACTACGCGTATCCTGCAGTGAACGTGACTTCAATTACTACAATTAATGCCTCTTTAAAAGCATTTGCCGAAGCAAAATCAGACGGAATTATTCAGGTTTCTACAGGTGGAGGTGAATTTGCCTCAGGTCTCAGTGTTAAAGATGCCGCCTTCGGAGCTATTGTACTAGCGGAAGCTTGCCATAAGCTCGCGGAAAAATATGACATTTTAGTTGCTTTACACACGGATCACTGTCACCCAGAAAAAGTTGAAGGATTTTTAAAACCCTTATTAGAAGCTTCTAGAAAAAGAATCGCTGAGGGTAAAGGGCCACTTTTCCAATCACATATGTTCGATGGATCAATTCTTCCTCTCGAAGAAAATATGAAAATTTCGAAAGAACTCTTAG
>JAQCDT010000059.1 GCA_027620575.1 Verrucomicrobiota bacterium | reverse complement strand
ATGATTCAGATTCAGCTGCTTGTTTGAATTTCCTCAGAGAATACAACTTACTCGATCACTTTTATTTAAATATAGAAACTAATCACGCAACGCTTGCAGGACATACCATGGAGCATGAGCTCACTGTAGCTCTAAATGCAGATCGCCTAGGAAGCATCGATGCCAATCAAGGTGATGAACTTATTGGCTGGGACACAGACCAATTCCCAACAGATATTTACCTGACAACTCAGGTGATGTTGAAAGTTCTTGAAATGGGAGGATTTAAAACAGGTGGATTAAATTTTGACGCAAAGAGACGTAGAGAGTCTCATGACCCGATCGACCTAATTCATGCTCATATTGGCGGAATGGATGCTTTCGCCCGTGGATTAAAGATTGCCCATGCGATCAGAGAAGATGGCCGATTAGCAAACTTTGTTAAAGAGCGTTATGCTTCATTTGACTCTGGAATTGGAGCAAAAATTGATGCAGGAAAAGTTGATTTTGAGACCCTAGAGCAACACGCACTCAGTCAAAATGAACCTAAGATTGCAAGTGGTCAGCAAGAAATGCTTGAAAATTTGATTAACGAATTTATTTAATCTAAATTCACATGGCTTATTCCCTAGGCATTGATGGGTCGACTCAAAGTATGTCGGCAATTGTTATCGATTTGGATGACAATCGTGTCGTATGCGAATGTGCCATAAATTTTGGCGAACGTCTCCCGCACTATAATTCACCCAATGGATTCTTCTATGGCGAGTCTTCAAATGAAGTTTATTCCGACCCTTTAATGTGGTTAGATGCAATTGACTTACTATTTGATGAACTCAAGGGTTTATGTGATTTAAGTAAAGTGAAAGCGATCTCAGGTGCTGGTCAGCAACACGGATCCGTTTATTTAAATTCTAAATGGCATAACACGATAAATAATTTAGATCCTAATCAGCCCTTATCTAAGCAAATACAGCCATGCTTAAGCCGCTCACACTCTCCTATCTGGATGGATACATCAACCACGCTTGAGTGCCAAGAAATTGCACAAGCTTTAGGTGGTAACAATATCATTTGCCAAAAGTCTGGGTCTGTAGCGATTGAACGATTCACTGGACCGCAAATTCGTCGCTTCTACAAAACGTCGCTCGAAGCTTATCCCAATACCGCAAGAATTCATTTAGTCAGTTCTTTCATTTGTTCAATTTTATCAGGTCAAGACTGCCCTATTGACACTGGAGATGGTGCGGGGATGAATTTAATGAATTTAGAGACCAATACATGGGATACGGAATTGATTCATGCAACAGCTCCGAATTTAGAAGACAAACTTCCAAATATAGTACAAGGCGACACAATCGTAGGAAAACTTTCAGACTATTTTATTGAAAAATATGGATTCGCAAAAGAAGTTTCAATCGTAGTATTTTCGGGTGACAATCCAAGTAGTCTTGTTGGAACTGCTGCCAGCTCGCCTGGTAAAACCGTTATTTCTTTAGGCACTTCAGATACATTTTTTGCAGCTATGCCAAGTACCGTTTCTGACCCAAATGGTTATGGACATGTCTTTGGTAATCCAAGTGGTGGCTCTATGTCTCTTCAATGTTTTTTAAATGGCTCGCTCGCTCGTGAATATGTCAAAGACAAATTTGGGTACACTTGGGATCAATTCACCGATGCTCTTTCTGAAACGCCTCCAGGAGCTAATGGTAATTGCATGCTCCCTTTCTTCAGTCATGAAATTAGCCCGCTCTATCAAGGTAATGACCCTTTACTCAAAGGTAACAGTAATTTTGAAAATTGGCGTAGTCCTAAACTTTCGATTCGGGCGTGCATTGAGGGTCAGTTTATGAATATGAAGATTCATACAGAGTGGATGCAAATGATTCCAGAAATTATATATGTAACAGGAGGTGCTTCAAAAAATACGGCAATCATTCAAATTTTAGCGGATATTTTCCAAGCGGAAGTACAAAGACTTGAAGTGAGTGGATCCGTAGCACTAGGAGGCGCCATCCGAGCGGCACAGCACAGCTTAGATTTCTCATTAGAAGCATTAGAAGAGCATTTTTGTACGATAGGCTCAGAAGTGATTAAACCCAATAAGGCAAATAAAGAGATATACGAAAAAGCAAGTGAAACGATTCAGTCGATGCTTTTGACTCTTTAAGCCTAGTAAAGAAATCTGTTAGAAATAGAATCCTGCTGAGAGTACGATATTTCTACCTTCAGTATAACGAGCGTTATTCAAGCCTGTACTGATAAGGTTTCTGTTATTAAAGATATTATTTATATTACACTGAAGAACAGTCCATGGATGATGCTTTTTAATCTTTCCTGACCACTTTAAAAAGACGTCTGTTGTATGTTGGTCTTCCAACCAAAGCGTATTGTATCTTGGATTAGTTAAAACCATCTCTCCTGTTTGTCTGTTCTCAACTTCTACGGGGAAGTAGTCCGATTGACCATCACCATCTAAGTCTGCAAAATAATGATTCAGCAAAGCAGCAGAACGATATTTTTGATTAAATCCATATTGAAAGCCTTTAAATTTTCCCTGCTTAATACTATATTTGAAAGTAAAATTTAGGTTATGGTCTGATGTTCCTGCAGTTGGTAGCCCCTCAAGAGTATCGAGTGCCGATTCTAAAACCGTAGTTTCTAAATATGCATAACCAAAGAAAACGGAGATATTTTTATTTGGATTATAATACAAATCTAATTCCAATCCCTCACTTCTTACTTCTTCGTCAGCAACTCTATACCCTTTAGGATTAAAAATAGCTCTGACTTCTTGAGCGCCCGTTTCATCATTTAGGACTTTATTCCCCAGTCTATCTTCATATGGTATAAAATCATATATTTCTTCTGGTAGATATCCATTTTCATAAGGTTCTGTTCTTACAAATCCCAATTCATCTTTTGCTGGATATATTGAGGTTAACATCGACCAACTTATATTCTGTCTTTGCTCATTTTTCTTATCAATACTGAAAACAGTCAATTGGCCATTGATTACATTATCAGCACTACTTACTTTGAACCCTATTTCTTTACCTTGTCCTGTCTCAGGAGGGGTAATATCACCAAAGACATCGAATTGAAACCCATTGGGTGAAATCACTGATTCTGAATAATTTCCAAATATTGCAATATTTTGAGTCAACCAGTAGAGCGCGCCTATTGATGGGCAATAAATTGTTTCGTCCAGATCTTGACTTTTAATTTCTGTATTTGCGCCAAAATCAGTATCTCCAGCTTTAACGGCTCTTAGCGTAAACCTTGAATATTCACTTTCTGTCTTAATGTGATCGCGTCTGATTCCAAATAAAGTACGAAGCTTTCCATTATTATAGGATCCTGAAGCAGCAAGCCAAAGACCATTAGACTTAACGACTGCATCCGCTAAATAAACATTTGCCCATTTTGCTAGATTCTCTTCCCCGTAAGGAATTTTATTATTTGTAATCCAATTAGGTGCTCCTAGGGATTGATGTCCCTGAGTAATATAATCAAAAAAAGCAGCTTCTCCTTCAGTCTGATTTATAACATCCGATAACGGAACATAATCGGAAAAAATATCTGTTCTTAAATACAGGTTATTTAAGTCTCCCCAAGTTCGTACATTCTGACTTACAAGCTGCTCTTCACTTCTCGATGCATTTCTTCGATCAAGATCTATACCTAGCAAGAATTTTTGCTCACCAGGAATTAGCCCAATTTTATTTTTGGGTAGGTCATAATTAAAAGTTATCCTTGCAGATTTATTGCTATCTCTGTTGTTGGATTTTTTCCATTCTCTTCGGATAAATGGCTCCAGTATCTCTCCAGAACTTTTTAAGACTGAAGGTAATGTTTCATCCTTAACACCATCGCCATTAAGATCCACAAAAGTTTTTTCATCGGTCAAATACTCAGTATCTTCTACAATAGCATCTAGCTTTGAAAGAAGCCCAGGCTGAATGTGTTGTTCCCACATCCATCCATAATCATTGTTATTATGCAATTCATATTTGAAAAAGTCATAAATCTTTTTAGTGCCGTCCCAAAACTCTGAGTCGCTGTTTGGATCATTAATTTCATCAACTAAATAATCATAAATCCTTTTTGCCATGGCCCTTCTCTGCAAATCAACTTCTGTATCATTATTTACATTTAATTGGCCATCATAACCACCCGAAGTAGGGTTTATTTCAGCTGTATTAATATCATATAATTCAACTTGAGGCAAAGCACGCATTTCTCTTTCAACACCTCCAGTACCTTTAAGTAACCAAGTCGGAATTGAATCATAAATAAGTCTTTCACCGTCCTCTTCTAATGAAAAATTATCTATGTCGATAAAAAATTCGTCGCCCTCTTGAGACACTTTATCAGGATCACCGATTCCCATAAAAGCCAATAAGGATTCATCATCAGCGAATTTTTGTTCAATGGACAGGTAATTGTTTGCGTCAAATGTGCTTTCAGCTTGATCCCAATCTCTGATTTGCTCTCTATACTGTGGTACATTAACGTAACGATCTAATTCAAAAATTTGAGTACTCGCATTATTTTGAGGTGCACCAAGATTAGAATCCGTGAGCGCATTGTAAATTGGATCTCCCATCCCTGAAAATCCCCACAAGTAACTGTAGCCATTATTCTGATTATAATTTGAATGACTTTCCTTTAAAAAATTTTGAACTCTGCCGCTAAATTTAGCTAATTCATAAAGTTTTTCTAATTCAGTATCTGCTTCAGAAAGATCCAGGTAATTATCCACCCAGTAATCTACGATTTCATCATTAGTTGCAACCCCGTCTTCATCTGAATCTACGTTGGTAATCGCTTCGGTTGTAAGTGAAGAAAAACTCCCTGACCACTCGGTAGTTGCCCAAGTATTCATAGCCGTTTTCATATCATCTCTAACTGCTTCAAGACCGTTATTTTCAATATTTTCTAAAGCAAGATGGGCATAATTTGCATTAGTCAGATCAACTAGCACAGCTTCAAAAGGAGTTCTTAAACCACTATTAGAATCATCGGCATAAAATGCATTGATTGACCTAAGTGTTGGGAAGCGTACCGTTACCCCATATCCAGATGAAAAATTTATTTGATTAGCTGACCAACCAGAAGACAGCTGCTTGTCGATCAAATCTTCATAAGCAAAAGAAACTTTCATGCTTAAATTTTCATTAAAGGTATGATCGAAATCTGCTAATATATAGTCGAATCGCTTTTTAGAATATGAATCGGGTCCGAAACCCGTACCGCTATTTGAATAATCAATGCCCTTAAATAAATTTCGAATATCTTCTCTACTATCAATGAAGTCTGGAACTAAAGTACCTCCAGCTGGGGAGAAGCCCCAAATATTAGGATTGGTAGCCCTTACCATTAATCCACCTGAAGCGAAGTCTGAATCATCATAAATCCCGTTGTTATTAATGTCATCATAAGGTTCATCCATCGGGACCCAAGTTTGAATGCTTTCTCCTTCACCTAGATTCCTTGTAGTTGTTTTTGTTGGTCTAATAGTATCAACTTCATCAACATTAAGCGTACCATCGCCGTTTGTATCTGTCCATGATGTGATAGGCTCAACTGTTGGATCCCATTGCCCGTTATTATCACTATCAATATAGGCAAATCTTTCTGTGCTCTCTGTAACAAATTGTCGAGACTCTGGATTGTATAAAAAATCAAATCTACCATTATTGTCAGAATCTATATAGCTAAATAATGCCGTCCCATCCTCATCAAAAATAGTTTGTATATTATCACCTTCAGTCCATCCATATTCTTCTGCAGTGTAATCACCAGAATCGGTAAAGGTGGCACCTTCTTGGTAGTCCCCAGTTCCATCTAGCGCAGTTAACCAGATATCAATTTCAGGGTCATAGATACCATCATCGTCTGAATCAATAAAAACTTCCCCAACATCATAAACTCCATTTTTAGGATTTTCATAGACTTCACCGATATCATATCGACCATTTTTGATAGTTGCAAATGGCTCAGGAAGGCCGTCCCAAATACCATTTTCATTTGCATCCTCATACTCAAAAGGCTCAGTAATATTGATTATTCCATCATTATTACCATCAACCCAAGAAATTAGTGGAGCTTCTCGATCATAAGTATTATTTAAATTCATATCTGAGAAATTTTTCTCAAGCAACCCATTTGAATTTAAATCAATAAACCCATAATTATAAGAGTTCCCATCTGGATCGACTGCGCTGTTAGAATAGGGATAAATCGAATCGTAATTTCCATCAAAAGAATTTACTAAAGAATAGTTAGCAATTTCTTGTAAAAATTCATCGCTGACTAAATCAGCAAGTTTTGGGTCAGCAACAATGCCGTTAGGAAGCCCAGTAGGCCCGTTACCCACTTTAAACGTTCCTCCAATTAAAGAGCGTTCTGCTTTGCCAGTTTCTAAGTGTAATCGAAAGCGTGTTTTAGGACTGAAAGCGTGCAAAAACTCTAAAGTACCACCCGTAAATGATTGGTACTTATAATTTGCGTCAAATTCTCTATGCTTATCTACAAACATAAAACGAGCCGCTGTATTTTCTCCTAATACTTGATTTAAATCATAGCTAAATTTATGCCATGATTTATCACCTATTTCAATAACCGCACTGCCTTTATCTTTATTTAAATTAGCAGTTTTAGAAATCACATTCACCTTACCGCCCGGATCTGCTTGACCGTAGATCAAACTATTCGCCCCTCGAATGATGTCCGAACGCCCAACGTTATACCAATCTAAAGGAGAATACCGAGGCATAAATTCATATAACTGACTCCTGGTTAAAAGTCCTCTAAAACGAATCTCTTGGTTATTGTATACATTTCCTTCGGCTTCAATACTGGGCACAAAATTACCGAGATCTTCCAAAGTCTTCATTTTAAAATCCTCAATCATTTCCGCATTCACAGTAGAAATTGTCATGGGAATATTTTTTGTTAATTCGTTGGTACGAGTTCCAGCTAAAGTATTTGCAGAATAATAGCCTTTATCGTCGTCGTCCGTAACAACAAAATCAGGTAATATATAAAACTCATCTTCACCATTTTCGTTTCCGAAAAGTGAAGCAAAACTGGCAATACAAAATATGAGTAAGACTAAGGGGTATTGTAAAGTGTGCATAGGACTTTAGTAGATAGAAGATAAACATAACTCATTCCAACCCATTTATCAACAGTTCAAAATGATAAGGTAATTGAAAATTATGAAACTAGGTCATAAACTATGAAAAAATAGCTCAATAAGTGCGAATCACCTATTGAGCTATATATTAAAGAAGCTTTAAAACAACTATTACTTAGAAGCTAGAAACTCTTCTAATGTAATATTTCCGTCTTTGTTTTTATCGTGGTATTTGAAGAATTTTTTACTTTCTTCTTCGGACTTACCCCACTTGGCTCTAGTTGAAACATAC
>JAQCDT010000058.1 GCA_027620575.1 Verrucomicrobiota bacterium | reverse complement strand
TAGTTGGTATTAAATAATTCTTGGGTACAAATAATTTGTGCTCCCTGACCCGCTAAGAGCTTTATTTGCTCAAGTGTAAAATCTAGATTGGCCTGTTTGGAACCAAAATCCTTCCCCTGTATCATACCAATGGAAACAGCCCCACGTTTTTTTGCCGTATTTTCCATAAAGCGTTTAGGATTAAATTTAGAATACTACCTTATTTAAAGGATACTCTACGATTCCTTCTGCACCACGTGATTTCAATTCTGGTATAATTTCTCGTACAACCGTTTCATCGATTATTGTATCAATCGCTACCCATTTTTCGTCAGTAAGCTTATTAATCGTTGGCTTTCTTAAAGATGGTAAATCCGCCAATATAGAATCTAATTTATCTACCTCGATATTTAACTTCAGTCCTACTTTAGAGGCTGATTCTAAAGCCGATGATAAAAGTAAGGCAATCGTCTCTATTTTCTTCTTTTTCCATGGGTCTTTCAAAGCCTCCTTATTGGCAACAAAGACAGTATTTGTCGTCAATAAAGTGTCTACAATACGCAATTTATTCGCTCTAAGTGAATTGCCTGTTTCAGTAAGGTCCACGATCGCATCCACTAAATCAGGTACTTTCATTTCGGTCGCACCCCAAGAAAATTCTACATCCGCATTCACCCCATTTTTGTTCAAGAATGCATTAGTTGTATTCACAATTTCTGTGGCAATACGCTTACCTTCTAAATCTTTTACTGTCTTTACTTCAGACGCCTCGGGAACACACAATACCCATCGAGATTTTCTATTAGAGGCACGGCTGTATACTAAGTCACAAATTTCAACGACATCTGAGCCATTTTCCTTAACCCAATCTTGGCCAGTAAGCCCGCAATCAAAATAACCGTTTTCAATATAACGACTGACTTCTTGTGCTCTTAAAAAGCGACCATCTAGCGTTGGATCGTCAAAAGAAGGACGATACGAACGACTGCTCTTCGCAATTTGATAACCTGCTTTGGCAAATAATCGAATTGTCGATTCCTCTAAACTTCCTTTGGGTAAGCCCAACATTAATTTATTTTCATTGTCCATAATCAATGTACTATTTTTGAATTTAAAATAGCTACAAGCTATTTTGTCATTTATGTAAACAAAAAAGCCCTCTTATGAAAAAGGGCTTTGAATTAAAAGATTTAAAAAAACCGTTTACTTAGATGCGCTGCAAGATGACTTTTTCTCAGATGCAGAACAACCGCCACAAGATGATTTTTCTTTTTTATCGCAAGCTGAACGCTCTTTTGAACATCCGCATGAATCACAAGCCTTCACTTTCGAATGGTCATGATCATGATTCTTTTCAGGTCCACATGCAGAACAACCTGCATAGATGTATGAGCTTAAACCCAATACTAATGTAATTAAAATTAATTTTTTCATAATGATTTGTAAAATATGTATTTAAGACAAAGCTAATGACAATAATTTATTTGTCGAACGATAAAGTGATATTTTATGCTTTCTTGGATTTCAGAGACCCAATTCCCTTTATATTTAGCTCCTATGGCTCGATTTACAGATACTGTTTTTAGGCAGTTATGTAAAGAGCAAGGAGCGGATGTCATGGTGACTGAATTTGTTCAAGCAGATGCCATAATCAGAGGCGATGACCGATTATGGGAAACCGTCGATTTTACCGAAACTCAACGTCCTATGGGCGTACAAATATTTGGATCTAATCCTGAATCTATGGCAGAAGCTGCTAAACTCATATATCATAAGATTCAGCCTGATTTCATTGATATAAACTTTGGTTGCCCTGCGGATAGAGTGATTTGCATGGATGCAGGCTCATCCCTTTTACGAAATCCTCAAAAACTTGCTTTGATTACTCAAAAGGTCGTAAATGCAGTCCCTGAAATACCAGTAACTGTTAAAATTCGTATTGGTTGGGATGATCGTTCGATAAATGCGACTGAAATTGGTCATATTGCTGAAGAAGTAGGTGCCCAGGCACTGACTATCCACGGACGTACTAAAGTACAAGGATATCGAGGAGATGCTAATTGGGAAGTGATTGCAGAAGTTGCTGAATCAATTAAAATTCCGGTTATTGGCAATGGCAGTATTACTTCAGCAAGTGATGTTTTACAGATTAAAAATAATACAAAATGTGCTGGAATTATGATTGGTCGTGCTGCACTCGGGTATCCTTGGATTTTTAGAGACATAAAGTATACGTTAAAGCACGGAACCCCTCCTAATCCTCCAAGCATAAAAGAACGCTGGGAGACAATTATTGAATTTAGTGAAAATATTATGGCACGAAAATATCAAAAAGAACGCCATAAAGATATCAAGTGGATGCGTCCTAAAATTATAGCTCTGACAAAAGAAATGAAAGGTTCTCGAAAAATTCGAACTGAATTGGGCAAAGTAGATCAAATTCAAGATTTAAAAGAATTAGCTGAGTTGCATATTGCTCACTATGGAAATGACTCCTAAAACAAAGTAACTAATATTATGATACGGATACTTTTTTTATGCATGGGAAATATTTGTCGCTCTCCAGCGGCACATTGCGTATTTCAAGAAATGGTCAATCGAGCAAATCTTACCGATCAATTTTTTATCGATTCTGCTGGAACCATTGGATTTCATCAAGGCAGCGAACCTGATGGCCGTATGCAGGATGCAATGAGAAAAAGGAAAATTCCAATCATTGGACGATCAAGACAAATTAATAAATCCGACCTTGAGGACTTTGACCTTATTTTGGCAATGGATAATTCAAACTTGATGGATGCTCAAGCCTTGGACACGAAAGGTCAGTGGCATGATAAAATTAAATGTTTTGCCGAATATTGCGCAGATCCAACCATCGTAGAGATTCCCGATCCCTATTATGGCTATGACGATGGATTTGAAAACGTTCTCGATTTGATTGAAGAGGGTTGCCAGCAATTGCTCATCGATTGCCAAAAACAACTGAATCGCTGATTTTTACTTATCTTTGGAAGATTTTTTCTTCCTCTTTTTTAAAAGCTTTTTAACCTTCATTCGCTGATCTTCACGAACGATGTATCCAATACAATTTTTGGTACCGCACAAGCAAGGGTGATCTAGAAAATGCTCCATATCATAGCCATAATCATAGGTCAGCTCCTCTCCCTCTTCTATGTCTTTAATGGAATAAATCCATATTCCTCCATCATCAATCATTGCTTCACAATTTCCTTGGCATGAATGATTGATATAGCGGGCAGGATTTTTACCAACCCTCCCATCTATATCCCATTGCTCATCTAGCTCAAAAATATAGACCAACCCTTCTCCAGATTTCTGGGCTGATTCCTCCCATTCAAGGGCACGTTTTGAAGATTCTTCTTTGGATATCTTTTCGCCTAAATATTCAATAACCCTAGAGCCTTTTTTAATGAAACAATTGGCGAAAAGCCCATGATTGTGAATCGATGAATGCTTTCTTTTGTATAATTTTTTACCCACAATAAAATTTTACTGATTTCAAAATTAAAATTCTGTTTTAAGATGCCGAACCATCAAGTTATTTAAAGCTAATTCAGGCGATTTCTTATGATAGAGTATCGCATATAGTTCGTCCAAGATTGGAGTTTCTAAATCATCCCTTCGTGCAATTTGATAGAGACAATCAACAGCAACAACACCCTCAACCACTGTTTTCTGTCCGTCGAGAATTTCATCTAATGGTATGCCCATGCCTAAGGATTCTCCAAAGGTTCGATTTCGACTCCATTCGCCGAAGCAAGTCGCAATTAAATCACCAAAGCCACTCAAACCATAAAAAGTTTCTTTTCGCCCTCCTAACGATTTTCCGATGCTCACCATTTCATTAAGAGCACGGGTTATGTAAGCAGATTTTGCATTGTCTCCTAATTTTAAGCCATCGCATAACCCTGCCCCAATCGCATAAATATTTTTCAAAATTCCACCATAGCCGACACCTTTAAGATCGTCCGTTAGATAGACTCTTAATTTATCATTACTGATAGTCTCTTGTAATTCTTCCATTGAAGGTGAACAAATTTCAACCGCTAGAGACAATGCAGTTGGTCCTCCAGCGGCAACTTCACTAGCAAAACTTGGCCCCGATAAAATACCAACAGGTGTATTCGGAAAATATTCACGAACAACTTCATAAGGCACCTTAAAGCTGTCTTTTTCAAAACCCTTAGATAAAATAACAATTAATTTCAAATGGTCATGCCCTTTGGTTTCCTTAATGATTCGTTCACAGATCGGTCTTAAGCCTTTGGCGGGGCACGCAAGGAAGGCCACATCGGCTTCCATTAGTATTGGTTCGAGTTCATAGCCAATTTGCAAAGATTCTGGTAGGCTAAATCCTGGCAGATACTCTGTATTTTCGCGACTAGAGGTTAATTGCATAGCTTGCTCGATTCGCCTCGGTGCTAAGCTCACACTATGACCACATTTCATGAGGTGTAAAGCGATTGCTGTTCCCCATGCACCTGCTCCTAAAACACAACTATTCATTTGGGTATTTCCTTTCAATTACTGCATTTTTATATTCTTGAAATGATTGGATTACATTCTCTGATAAATTACCAAACTTATGCACAAAACTAGGCACAGGTTTTGTTGTTAATCCTAAAAGATCATTCGAAACCAATATTTGTCCATCACAATGAACACCACTCCCGATTCCTATCAATGGAACTTCAAGGGCCTGACTGATTTCTTTGGCCACCGTATCCTCTATCATTTCTCCAATAAGAGCGAAACATCCTGCGTCCTCTAAAGCATGTGCATCTTGAATCAATGTTTTTGCCTCCGTTTCTGTTTTTCCAAACTTTCGATACTTCCCCAAGTTTTTAATTTGTTGGGGCAATAACCCGATATGGCCTAGGATAGGTATCCCTGAATCAACCAATCGTTTAATCGTTGGAGCAATAGAGTTCCCGCCTTCAATTTTTACAGCATCTGCTCCTGCTTGGATTAATTTTCGGCAAGCATCAAAAATATGCTCGAAATCATCATGGCTATAACCGAAAGGAAGATCACTGACAATGAATGCTTTCGTTTCCGTTCTAGCGACAGCTGATGTGTGATGAAGCATCATTTCTAAAGTTACATTAACTGTTGTCTCAAAGCCAAGCAAAGTTGTGCCAACAGAATCTCCCACAAGTAATAAATCCAAACATGCTTGATCCGCCAATTGTGCCATCACTGAATCATACACAGTTGTTGCAACAATCGGACGCACACATTTTAACGATTGGATAGTTTGAATACTCGTATTCACAATATAAATATTTTTAAAGTTATTTTGTTTATTTTTTTATTTTGAAAGAGGCTGAAAATTCACTTTTTCCAAGTAAGTAATAAAGGCAAACCAACTGTTTACATAATCTTTCATTCGATACAATAATTCAGCTCTCCAATAATAAGCATACTCTGGAGGATTATTAATACTTAAGATATGATCAACATATATTAATGCACTCTCATAATTTTTTTCATCGATTTCATTTTTGATTAAGACTGCCCCCATTTCAACATCTGGATAATTTTGCATAAACACCCTTGGAAGATATTTCTTCTCTTCATTGTGTTGGTAAATATTTATTCTTACAGGCAGAATATGATTTCTTAATATTGATAAAGCCTGCTCAAAGTTAGCCAATTCCTTTTGATGAATCGCTTCTAATATTATTTTGTTAGCAATATCATTTTCATGCTTGGTAACATACTCACTATATTCGTCAAAAAATCCTTCTTCAAGCAATCGTTTAAGGAATTGAAATTGAGAATTTTTATTAGATACAGTAAATCGATTGAGTGAATTGACTTCTATGTATTTTTGAAAATCTAAATCGTTTAATAAAAGTGCAAATTCTACTGCGTATTCATTTGATAAATAAGAGAGGTTTTCCAAACTCAAAAATACTTCGTATTTGTCTTTAGAATAATAGATTAATGACCTAAAATCATTAAATTTAGCTGGAGGGCTAAGCTCAAAATAAGCATTCCAGACTTCGTTTGCTAAGTAGAGATCATAATCTGATAATAAATAGCCAAGATATAAAGAAATTCTTGGATTATTTTGGTCGAAAAAAGCAGCTTTATATAATGTTTTTACTACCTCTCGTGCATCTGCTTTTGATTCCAAAAGCTGATAAGTTTTCAAAAAATATTTATTGCGGTTACTTTTTGAAATAAGTGCATCTTTTTCTGCAATATCTTTGGCTGAAAGTGCTTTAAAATCGACATTTTTATCATATTGATCTGCGTAACTCAAGCGATAGCGAATGTCCGATAATAAAGGCATATTTGTGATGGATACTGAAACCCAGAACATACCTAAACATAACCAAAAAACACCCAGCAACTGACAAGATTTCTTAGAAAAAATAAGCATAGGCTTTTTTTCGATTCTCAAGCTTAAGTTAAGGAAGATAAGCAACAAAAATAATATTCCAACACTCGTACCATCTGAAAACATTATAAATCGAAGAAAAAACACGAGTACGACTAATATGTAGAAAAAGCGATGGCGCATTTTTGATCTTTTTGAGATTCTGAAATACTGAAAAATCGAATAGCAAAAAAACAAAACCAATGTAGCCAGTCCGATAAATCCAAAATCTGAAATATAGGATATCAAATATGTCCCCCGATAAGAAAAATTGTCTTTATAATATTCGAAAGAAGATAATTGAGGTAAGATGGAATGCGCTGTTCCGATACCATATCCAAAAATATTTAACTGCTTAAATGAACCAAATAAGAGCCACCATAGCTGTTTGCCTTTCGCAAAAAAGAATCCGCCAATCTTGGACAAAAATACCCCACCATTCTTGATTAAAATACAAAAAAGCAACAAAGCATGATGATAGTAAAATTAACGCAAGCGATTGTTCAATGGTCGGCTTTTTTCTTAGATACAATCTAATAATTAGCAAAAAGCTCAAACCATAAAAAAGTCCGTAATAAAAGAAAGATTCATTATAGATCAGAAAAAATAAGCTAAGCAAAGCTCCAACAAAACCTATAACCGAAACTAATTTATTCGATTTTACAGAATCAAAAAATAATGCAACAGAACCTAAGCCACCCAGTAAATACAGAACATTTAAATTATCAGTATAATGTTTTATCGGGCTACGTTCATAATTTTGAGAGAATAAAAAACCTAATGAATCATTACCTGTAAAATATTGAATCGATCCTGCAAGCGTGGAAACACCAATCAATAGCATTAACAAAACTTCTTTTCCCTGGCTGTTTATTTTCCAGCTAGATATATGATAATAGAATATCATTGATGCCACTAACAGTAACCATGCCTCTAGACTTCTCAAAGGCATGATGGTACGCATAAAGCCAAAATTTAAATCATATTGGATTAATGCAGCCGTTCTCCAATCAGAGAAAAAAAACGGCACGCTAGGAAGGAAAGCAGTTAAGCTATATGCAATCATACCGATTGCTAAAATATCAATAACCATTCCCTGCGATTGAAT
>JAQCDT010000057.1 GCA_027620575.1 Verrucomicrobiota bacterium | reverse complement strand
GGAATACGCAGCGTTTATTCAGATTATCAAAGGTTATGGATTTAAAGCTCTCAGAGGCGGACAATTCACCCACATTATGCACGCAAAATACGACAAATCGATTGGTATGGCCTCGGTGGTCTCTCTGTTTGCGAAAAGGTATCCTGATTTAATTTGGAAAACGCTTGCCCTTGGCGATAGTCCAAATGACGCCGTGATGCTGGAACAGGCGGATTTTGCAGTCGTGATTCCTAATAAGGCCAAGGGAACAATGACTTTAAAGCGTAAGGATTATCTTCTTGCGAGTGATTACGCCGCAGAGGGCTGGAATACTTCAGTGCTCCAATTTTTAAAATCAACACAACAATTTATATGAGTGACTTTCATCAAAATGGAATAATTACCAATTTTCATAATTTAAAAACACGTTCGGACGAAAGTTTAGAACGTGAGGTTTTTAAGCTGTCTCGGAAAAATCCGGTCGGGCTGATTTTACCGTCCTTGTTTTCGGAATTTCAAGGTGCAGCCTTTCCTCGCATTGTGGAAATTTTATCGGAGATGGATTATATCGATGAAATTATTGTCGGCTTAGATCAAGCGACCGACTCTGAATATAAGCATGCTTTGAAATTTCTTGAGGTGCTTCCGCAGAATGTGAAGGTCTTATGGAATGGAGGGCCTCGCTTGCGAAAAATCGATGCAGTTTTAAAAGACTACAATTTATCGCCGATGCAAGAGGGTAAAGGGCGTAATGTTTGGTTTATGTTTGGTTATTTATTAGCGAGTAATCGTTCTAAGGTGGTTGCGATTCATGACTGCGATATTTTGACCTATCATAAAGAGATGTTAACCCGTTTGATTTATCCAGTACTGAATCCGAGTCTTAATTTCTCCTACAGTAAGGGTTACTATGCTAGAGTTGCTGATAATAAAATGAATGGGCGTGTCTGCCGATTGTTGATCACTCCTTTACTGCGTGCGTTGAAGAAGGTGTGTGGAGAAACCGACTATCTGGATTACATGGATAGCTTCAAATATGCTTTATCAGGTGAATTCGCTTTTAAGAAAGAAATTGTATCAGAAATACGAATCCCATCGGACTGGGGACTTGAAATGGGAATGCTTTCAGAGATTTATCGGAATCATCAGAAGAATAAAATCTGCCAAGTAGATATATCGGACATGTACGATCATAAGCACCAAGATTTATCGTCTCATGAACAGTTCAAAGGACTGACTAAAATGAGCGCCGATATTTCAAAATCCTTATTTCGTAAATTAGCCACTTATGGTGAGGAATTTTCGACTGCTAAGATTCGTACTTTGAAGGCGACGTATTATCGCATGGCTTTGGACCTAATTGATGTGTACGAAAGTGATTCAATTATGAATGGCTTGTTCTATGATCGTCATAAGGAAATGCAATCGGTTGAGGTCTTTTCAGAAAGTATTATGCGGGCAGGGAATGAATTTTTAAATCAGCCAACCGACACACCCTTTATTCCGAGTTGGAAACGTGTGGTTTCAGCAATACCCGATATTTATGACCAGCTGCTTGAGGCAGTGGATGAAGATATGGCGGTGTACCAACCGATTAAGGTCAAACGTAAGCCAAAATCTCGTCACCATGAGTTAGTTCATCAGCATGTGAAGCTTATGTATCCAAAGGATGATACAGACAGCATCACGGATACGATTGTCGCTTTGTGCGAATTGGATGGGATGCCAAAAGTGAATGGAAACGAGGTGGCCCGTGCTCACAATAAATGGAGCGAGAACGATGTGCTTTTAATTACTTATGGAGACACCATTAGAAAGAAAGGGGAAGCACCCCTTAAGACGCTGAATAAATTTTTGCGGAAACATTTGAGTCAAACCATCAGTGGTGTTCATGTGTTGCCATTCACTCCCTATAGTTCGGATGATGGATTTTCTGTTGTGGATTACTTTAAGGTAAATCCTGAGTTAGGGGATTGGTCGGATATTGAATCACTCGGAGAGGATTTTGATTTGATGTCTGATTTGGTGATCAATCATTGCTCGGCAGAATCTCAATGGTTTAAGAATTTTTTAGTGAATAAGGAGGAGGGGAAAGACTTTTTTGTCACTGTGGATGAATCGTTTGATGTCAGTCGAGTGATTCGACCGAGATCGAGTCCCTTGCTCAAGGAGGTAGAAACAGTCGATGGAAAAAAGCAGGTTTGGTGCACCTTCAGTCATGATCAAGTGGACTTAAATTTTAAGAATCCAGAAGTCCTTTATGCCTTTATTCGTTTAATTAAATTTTTAGTTTCTAAAAAGATTAAGCTCTTTCGTTTGGATGCGATTGCCTTTTTGTGGAAAGAATCAGGGACACCCTGTGTACATCTGACTCAAACACATGAGGCGGTTAAATTGATTCGACTGATATTGGAGCAGTTAGACCCAGAGTCCGTTTTGATTACGGAAACCAATGTGCCCAATCGTGAGAATCTCAGTTACTTTGGTAATGATAATGAGGCACATTTGATTTATAATTTTTCGCTGCCGCCTTTGTTGATCTATTCATTATTGAAGGGCGATTCATCTCATTTAAAAACATGGATGATGTCGATGCCGCCTGCTCGAAAAGGACGAAGTTATTTGAATTTCATTGCCTCGCATGATGGGGTTGGGGTGCGTCCTTTAGAGGGACTGGTCTCGGCAAATGATCAAAAGGATTTATTGAATACCTTAGAAGGCTTTGGTGCGACCATTTCAAACCGAAAGGTCAATGGCACGGATGAAGTTCCATATGAGGTGAATATCAGTCTTTACGATGCGATGAAGGGCACGATTGAGAATGGAGAAGACAAATGGCAAAACGAGCGGTATATTTGTGCACATACGATTCTTTTAGCTTTAGAGGGGATTCCTGCTTTTTACATTCATAGTTTATTGGCGACAGAAAATGCACATGATTTGCAGAAGGAAACTGGGCAGGCCCGTTCGATTAACCGATATTGTTGGGAGCAGAAAGTATTGAACCAAAAGTTAAGTACTACTAAAGAGCACCATAAAATTATTTTTGATGAGTTAAAGCGAAGGATTGATATTCGTAAAAAGCAGACAGCTTTCCATCCAAATGCCACTCAATTAACCCTTCATTTAGGCGACCAATTATTCGCTTTTTGGCGTGAAAGTTTAGACCGACACCAAAGTATATTTGCCTTGCATAATGTGTCCGACAAACCTGCAAAAGTTTCCTTAAATGAGTTGAATTTAATCAGTACGGATAATTGGCGAGATTTGTTAACCGACCGAAAATTCACAAATGTGAAAGAGGATATCGAGTTGCCACCGTATGGCAGTATATGGATTTCGAATGCCTGATTACTTAGGAATTTAGCTCTAGCCTAATAAATGAGTTTTTCCATGTTCTCACGTAACATCCAGTCGCTATCCATTTTTTGAATTAGGGTAATGTTGATTAGGGATTCGACTGGATCGATCCAAAATTCAGTGCCGGCGGCTCCATTCCATGAATATTGCTTAGTGATGGCTTGTTCATTATCTGGATCGGGAACGATTGTTAGTTTGAAGCCTAATCCAAAATGTACATCGTCGAGTTCAAAAGAATGTTCACTCCACGGATCCTTGGGGTCGTCTAAGATATCAAATAAATGATCTCGGGTCATCAGATCGATGGTTTCTTTTTTAAGAAAGCGTTTGCCTTTGTGGGTGCCTCCATTGAGCAGCATCTGAGCAAATTGCAAGTAATCCTCTGCTGTCGACACAAGACCACCTCCGCCTGACTGGTAGGGCTTCTTGATATAATAATGACTGTCCTTAAAGCTATCTTCAACTGTGAGTCGATCGTCCACATTACGATAGTTGGTAGAGAAGCGATTTTTCTTTGATAGAGGTAGCGAAAACCCTGTGTCATCCATGCCTAGAGGGTTGAAAAGATTTTGCTTGAGGTATTCTCCAAGAGACATACCCGAAATTCGTTCTATGAGTATTCCAACGAGGTCAGTCGCGATACTGTAATGCCATTTTTCACCGGGATGATAGATCAGTGGGGCCTTGGATACTTTTTTGATAAAGTCATCGGACCCTTCTACATTATTTCGCAATAGATCAATTTCTTTGTAGGCGAGGTCAACAGGGTGGTCAGTCCATCCATAAGAAAAGCCAGCGGTATGTGTGAGTAGGTGCTTTAAGGTGATCGGCTCTCTTAGTTTAATATATTTTCCATCGGCATACACTTTCAGTCGTTTGAATTCGGGGATATAATCGGTGATCGGACTGTCTAATTGAATTTTGCCTTGTTCTACAAGTTGCATGATGGCCACAGAGACAACAGGCTTAGTCATTGAGTAAATACGGACAATGGTATCGGTGGTCATCGGTGCTTGGGTGTCCAAGTCTTTAGTTCCATAGGCCTTAAAGTGAACGATTTCGCCATTGAGGTAGGTCAGGTTAATAATGCCTGCGTATTTCTGACTATCGACCCATGACTGAAGGGTAGAATCTATTTGGTTAATTTTGTTTTGTGAAAATTCAGCGGACATTTTTGTGACAAATAAAATAGAAATAAGAAATGTGAAGAATACTACTTTCATGGGGTTTTATAGTGTTATGATTTTTGATAAACTAATGGATAGAACGGGCAATGTTTTAAAAGCCAGTTATTAAATAAAAATCAATAGGATTAATCGATTAAAAGCGACCGACAAACTTCAATGTCGCATGGAGTGGGGCACCAACGGTCACTTGATGGGTGCCGTAACTATTGGGAAAATAGAGCGTATCAGTCACATTTTCAACATTCAGTTGCAGTCTGATATTAGCATCAATTTTGTAATAGGCAGCTGCATCCACACGAGTATAGGAAGGTAAATTGACACTTCCTTTGCCTGATGTGTCTCCTTTATGAATGACGCCTAAGCCCAGTCTGAGTTTGTCATTTAATTCGAAGAGATTCCAAATCGAATAAGTTTCTGAGGGTACTTCATTGATCGTATCCGCATCTGAGACAAAACTAGCGCCTGCCGAAATAAACCAATGCTCGAAAATATTCCCGTTAGCCTGTAATTCAAGTCCTTTATATTCTGTTTTAGTGATTGTATCCACCTGATCTTCTTTATAGGTCGGTTCCACCGCTGTGAGCTTATACAAAGCAGCGGTTAGGCTGATCCCATTATCTAGGCTGAACTTCGTTCCAATTTCTATATTTTCATAAACATCTGGATCTGTTTTTTGTTTTTCATCACCACTTAAGTTTGCGTATTGCTCACCGCTTTTAGGAATAAAGGATTCACTATAACTAGCATAAAACCTTAGATCATTTTGAGTTTTATAAACACATCCAAGGCGTGGTGAAAAAACCTCATCTTTTTTACTTACAGGTGAAGTTGCATCGAGTAATTCAGTCGCTACCTCATAGGTATTAACGGCTAATTTAAAGTCGTCCAATCGTCCTCCAATGATCAGGTCTAATTTATCGGATAGGGCAATTTCGTCGCTAAAGTAGAATGAAGTGACTTCTAAATCTGCTTTAGTTAGATCACCACCATTGCTTACAGCAAATGGAGCAACTGTCGCAAGGGTATCAAGTTGACTGATAGCAAGCGTCTCATCGGCTGATTGAATGCGATCATTGTTATTTACCGTATCAATGCTTTCTATCCCAAGGACAAATTTGTGATTGAGGCCATAGATTTCCTTTTCACCAATAAGGTCTGCAGAGAAAATACGACTCTTTCTATGAGTGGTGTCTCTGTATCCGCTCATTTTTACGGTTGCACTTTCACCTGCGCCACTGACTGCTCCGCTTGCGTAATAATTTTGATACAGTTTATCAAAGTCATTATGAACATAATTCAAACGGAGCTTGGTCTCGGTATTCAATGCATGGTCGAGACTCACTTTAAAGATATTTGCATCTAAAGTAGATTTGTTGATGTCTTGGTCAGCAAAAGTTGTATGGATGAGACTTTTGATCGGAGCACCGCTTGCATCTGATGGAATTCCACGATCAATAAAGCGTTCATGGTCTAGATATTCATAGGCAAGATTTACGGTTGTGCTTTCACCGAAGTTAAATTTCAATGTCGGATTGATTCCACTATTATCGCCATAGTAAAAATCACGATGGTTCTCGAGGTTCTCAATATAGTAATTCAGGCGAAAGGCTGCATTGGGAGCTATTACAATATTTGAGTCAATTTGGAGAGCGTACTCCCCTAAATCATCAAAACTAAGGGTAAAACCTGAAAAATCTTCGCCGACTTGAGCCGATTTGCTGACACGATTGATGAGGCCACCGGTTCCGCCTCGACCAAAGAAGAGGGCATTAGCGCCTTTCAAAACTTCAACTTGCTCGATATTGTAGAGTGGCCGGTAATATTGAACATCGTCTCTCAAGCCATCTACAAAAAAGTCAGCCGTTGATTTTTGGCCCCTGAAGATAATATCATCTCTATGCCCTTCACCCTGACCAGCAATAATCCCAGGTACATAATCGGCAATTCCACTCATACCCGTTAGATCTTGTAATGAAATGAGATCCGAAGTCAAAATGCTCAAACTTTGAGGGATAGCCTCAATAGGCGTAGGCGTTTTCAGTGCATTAATTTGGTCGTTTTGTAAATATTGACCAACAACAACCAAATCATCTAATTCAAAAACGCGCGCTTCGTCTGCCTTCGCTTGCCCGTATCCGGCGACTACAAGTATAACTAAGATTAAATAGTTGGCTTTACAGAATGACATTTAATGATTTATAACAGGTTTTAATGAGAAAGAGTCTCAAAAGTTATTTTTCACAGTCTTTTGTCAACTTTTTTATGAGAAAGAGTCTCATTATCATAAAAAAACTCACTTTTTATAAAAAATATCCACTTTACCTAGGATGGTTTCTTGGAAATATGAGTGTATGAATCGTATTATTCAACAGTATGGATTTATTTTAGGCCTGGTCCTTGTGCTAGGATTAGCCGTTTGGAATACACAATTGACGGAGACAGTCTCTCTGCTCAGTGAATCGAGCAAATGGAGCCTAATCGCGATTATTTTTGCTTTTCAAGGTCTCGGGCTTTCAAGGGATGCTTTATCACAATCTTGTAAGCCAATACAGCTTCCTGTGTTTGTTTTGTTTTGGAATTTTCTTGGCTTTCCTTTGGTGGTTGTACTGAGCATTCTGTGGTGGATTAGCCCAATCTTGCAAACAGGGTTTTTCTTTTTGTCCATAGTCCCGACAACCATCGCTTTATCGGTGGCTTATACCGATTTATCAGGAGGTCGAGTTTCAGGAGCCCTCATCTCAACTTGCTTGTCCAATTTAATCGGTGCGTTTTTGGTGCCTTTTGCCTTTATTATTTTATTCGGAATCGATACTGAGGGAGCTAATCCAATCATTCAAATGATCGGAAAAATTACCTTTATGCTTATCGTGCCAGTTTTAATTGGCTATGGGGTTCGGCATTATCTGCCTATGATAGCTAACTACTTACTGCCCATAAAAAAAGTAGCGGTCGAAGTACTCCTTTTAATTTTAATTTACAATGCCTTTGCCGATTGTTTTTGTCAGAGTCTAGCCTCAGCCGTATTTTTCCAAGATTTTATCCTCT
>JAQCDT010000056.1 GCA_027620575.1 Verrucomicrobiota bacterium | reverse complement strand
CACAAGCGCAAATCTTCAAACCTAATTAATTTCATTCAGACAATACAAACCAAGGATGTTATAGAACTCGCTTGTTTTTTATCCTTTGGACTAGCTGTTTTGATGATAAGTTTCTTTGGCAAAACGAATGAACCAAGAACGCTTATATTAAAGGAATATGCCAAAGAGCGGATCGTTGCAGAATTTCCTTTTAGCTACACAAGTGATATTGCGACAGAAGAGAAGGCAAAGCTGATACGAGCCAAAACTCCTCCAATTTTCGATAAGGACCAAGAGACTTATCAAAATTTTTCATCTTTGATTGATTCACTCGATACTGCCTATGATACATACAAATCAGAGACTTCGAAAATTGAAGATGCATCAAAACCTCAATTTACTGAATACTTAACTGATCAAATTGATGTGCTTCAACTAGAGGATTTTGAAGAATTGGATTTTCTGCTGATCGACAATCTTTTTGCAAATACTTCAACCAAGGATCGCTCTAAATTATTTAAAGCATGTCTAACAGCTTTAGGCAATCTCCATGCAATTGGTATTTATGATCAATCGATTAATGGAGATTTGAATGGCCAAAACATATTGTTCAGCATATCGGAAGCTCCAGACAACCTAGGAACGTCTGCCTCTCCTCTTGTCTACGAAGATGCTCTAGCTACACTTAAAAAATCCATTAGTGATTCAACAAAGGACGAAGATTTAGCTCAGACATTATTGGCTATTTTCGAATTGGGCTTAAGACCCAATTTAGTTTTCAACGAATCAAAGACAAAAACTTCAATTGAACAAGCACTCAAAGCAATGGAGCCTGAAGTTTATTCATATGAACAGGGTGATACGCTGATCGCACCCGGACAGCCAATAAGCTTACTGGAAATTGAAAAAATTAAGGCGTACGAACTCGCTGAAGATACCTTAAAAGGAGATAATTTATTTTTTAATGAATTATTCATTAAGCGTTCTTTTCTTACCCTACTTCTTTTAATCATCGCCTACTTAATTATACATTACAGCTTAAAAGAGAGTCCAAAAAGAAATACAACTTTGGCTGTTTCAGCAGTATCGATAATCTTAAATTTAATTGTATTCAGATTTATTTTAGAGTTCGGAAGTATTCTATTGAATAATAATGAGGCACTTACAGCTGTTTTACCCAATTTACTTCCCATAGCGCTCGCTCCAATACTGACTGCAGTCTTAGTCGGATCAATGCCGGGCATCCTCACTGCGCTGATTATCTCTGTTTTATTTTGTCTAGGATTTGATAATTCACTTGAGCAATTTCTTATCACATTTTTGCCAGGTATCATTGGTGTTTATTCATCATTTAAAATCCGAAATCGCTCTAAACTCATTCAAGCTGGACTATACACTGGACTCACTTCAGCACTCTGTGCCACTATTATTTCACTCCTTAATGATAGCTCAATCGCTTTCATTTCCCAACAGATTATTTGCTCTACTTTAGTTGGATTTATTACAGGGATTACTGTAGTTGGTTTATTATCAACTTTTGAACAAATATTTAAAATCACAACGAGTATCACTTTGCTAGAGCTCACTGATTTCAATCACCCTATTTTGCGAAAAATGCAACTTGAAGCACCAGGTACTTACCACCACAGCTTAATGGTGGCTAACTTATCCGAAAATGCCGCAGCCATTATAGGGTCAAACCCACTCTTATGTCGTGTTTGCTGCCTCTTTCATGATATCGGTAAACTCGTAAAGCCCGAATATTTTTCAGAAAACCAAAGAGGATTTAATCCTCATGAAGAAAAAAACCCTTCGATGAGTGCACTGGTGATCAAAGCACATGTGAAAGAAGGTGTTGGAATTGCCAAACAAGAAAAATTACCTAAGGTTATTATTGATGTAATTAAACAGCACCACGGAACAAGTCTGATTAAATACTTTTATCATCAAGCGCAAAAACAACTTAATGCAGAAGCCTTAAACAATTCGAATCAGGCACAAGAGGGTCAAGGCAAACACTCCATCCACCAATCCACCTACCGTTACGATGGGCCAAAACCTAGATTCAAAGAAAGCGCAATTATCTTTTTTGCCGATGCCGTAGAAGCCGCTAGCCGCTCCTTAAAGAAAATCTCTCAACCTTCCATTGAAGAAATGATTGATTCTATTTTTGAAAGCCGTATCAAGGATGGGCAACTTGATGAATGCCCTTTAACGTTTAAAGAACTAGACGCCATTAAGGAAAGCTTTACCCGAACCTTGCTCAATATGCTTCATTCAAGAATTGAATATCCGACTGACTCAGAAATTGAGTCTAACCATTAATCACACGATGTTGTGTTGTTGCTTATGGATTCAATTCAAATAGAAATTAATAATCAATTCAGCCAGCTAAAAGATCCAGAAGAGCGAACCGAAGGGATTTGCTCTATTTTATCAAAATCAAAATTTAAACTGAATCCTGGTACGCTTTCGATTGCCTTTGTTGACGATGATTCAATTAAAAAACTACATGAATCCTTTTTAGGAGACCCTAGCTCAACTGATGTAATTACCTTCCCCGAAAATCCAAGCTTTCAATCAGCGGGTGAAATCTGTATCTCCATCGATGAAGCCATTAAAAATTCAAAATCCTTTGGCACTACTATAAGCCATGAAATCACTCTTTATTTAATTCATGGATGGCTCCATCTAGTTGGATTTGATGACACTAATGAAGAGGCCATAAAAGATATGCGGCAGGCTGAAGAGGATGCCCTCCGATTAGTTAATCAGACAGCGTCTCTTCCAGATTATCAGCTTATTTAAGAGCTTGAAGCGTGCTCACTGGACTGGCTTAAAAAAGCCATCCCTTAGTCTTCATCAACGCCTATAAACTCTAAGGCATCCGGAGTAGCATCAAACTCTCTATCATTATAATTAATAAACGAAGGCGAATCCCAGTCATATCCCATGTGACGACTTGCCATTTCAGAAATAGCCTGAATCGCATCTGCTGTTTCTATATTATAAAAAGGTATGCTGAAAAAAGTAATCCAAGAAGCCTTTAAAGGTTCCTCTTTTGATTTATTTTGTAGGTGAGACTTTTCAAAAGCAGTGACATTAACAAACAGTCTTTTTTCCTCGGAAGCTTCGAGTAATAAACGTCTTTTTAAAGAATATGGATATAGCTGAGACATTTTCATTGCCCCTATCAATTTGGCATTATCATTCCCGACCGTAGAAAAACTGTTGGTAGAACCAATATCGACCATTTGCGTTGTTTGCATGCCATCATCAAGATCAATAACAATCATTTCTTGATCTAAAAACTCATAATCATCGTTAACTTCTTCGGTAAATCCCCAATTGACTAAAAGTATAAAGTCCACTGTTTCAGCAGGCTGATTAAGAATGAAATTTTGTTTCATCATCTCTGGCGCCAAAATTTCGATCACTGTTTCAAAACTCACAGGTTCAACAGGCGTTTCAGCCTGAGTAACTTCTGGATAATATTTGCCTTCTAAAAAAGCACATATTTCAGGTAGAGGCCGACCTAGATCATCTAGATTACGTACATAATCTTCACTGGACCAAGAATAAACCAATATTCTTGAAGCACTATCAGCAAATAGACTAAGGCAGGAAAGAAAGAAAAAAATAAATAAACAAGTATATCGATTCATCAGGCAGCACTTTTTTTACGAGCTTTTCCTTTAGGCTTTGTTCCCTTGCTAGCAAATTTTATCTTAGGCTTTCCCGTACCTTCAATCAGACTTGAGTTGATTTGCACCTCACTGACACCTTCAAGACTTGGAATTTCATACATTATATCGAGCATGATTTTTTCCATAATAGAGCGTAAAGCACGGGCACCTGTCTTGAGTGTAATCGCTTTATCTGCAATCGCTTTTATTGCACACTTTGTGAAATGTAACTGTATCCCTTCCATAGAAAAGAGCTTGGTAAATTGTTTTACTATCGAATTTTTAGTTGATAATAAAACATGCTCTAAATCTTCCTGAGTCAGTGGATTCAAAACAGCCATCATAGGTAAACGACCAATAAACTCTGGAATCAGTCCAAATTGTACTAAATCTTCTGGTTCAGTATTCTTTAAAATTTCACTGACTTTCTGTGCTTCTTCGATGCCCTCAAAAGACTTAAATCCTATAGATTGATTGCCTAGTCTTCGACCGACAATCTCTTCTAAATCAACAAACGCACCCCCACAAATGAATAAAATATTTGAGGTATCTAATTGAATGTACTCTTGATTCGGGTGCTTGCGTCCCCCTTGTGGTGGAACATTACAAACTGTTCCCTCAAGTATTTTTAATAAAGCTTGCTGTACCCCTTCCCCTGACACATCTCGAGTAATCGATACATTGTCTGTTTTTCGTCCGATTTTATCAATTTCATCCACATAAATAATACCCGACAAAGCACGATCTACATTGTATTCTGCAGCTTGCAAAAGACGTAATACAATATTCTCAACATCTTCACCGACATACCCAGCTTCTGTTAAAGTTGTTGCATCAGCGATAGCAAATGGCACATCCAAAATATTGGCTAAAGTTCTCGCTAAATGTGTTTTTCCACTTCCTGTTGGCCCAAGAAGCAAAATATTACTTTTCTCGATCGATACATCAGAGAGTGATTGATTCACTTGTGACAAAGAATTCTCTGAAACAATTTTTTTCTCATCAAGTAGACGTTTGTAGTGATTGTAAACCGCAACAGAAAGCGTCTTTTTCGCGTACTCTTGCCCGATGATGTGTTCATCTAAATACGCTTTAATCTCATTGGGTTTAAGTAATTTAAACGGCTTTGCCTTCTCCGTATTTGCCTCAGGCTTCGCCTCATCCAAATTTTCTCGATCAATAATCGTTTTACAAATTTCGACACAACTATCACAAATTTGTGCGCCCTCTAGACCTGCAATCATGCGATTGACTTCGTCATGACTTTTTTTGCAAAAAGAGCAAAATGAAGTACGGCTAGAATAGGTCATAGTACTGAATTTGTTTATGTATTTTTACGGATCACCTTATCAATGATACCGTAATCAACTGCTTCATCAGCTGTTAAATAAAAATCACGATCTGAATCAGCTTCCACCGCCTCTTTTGTTTTATTGGTGTGAAAAGCAATCAATTCATTCATACGTTCTCTCCAACGAACAATTTCCCTTGCAGCGATCGAAATATCCGATGTCTGGCCAGTCGCTCCTCCAGAAGGTTGATGCATCATTACACGACTATTGGGCAAAGCAAAACGTTTACCAGGCGTTCCAGCGGCAAGAAGCAAAGTGGACATACTGGCTGCCTGACCGACACAATAAGTAACTATATCACATTTTAAAAACTGCATTGTATCATAAATAGCCATTCCATCCGTAACACTGCCACCAGGAGAATTTATGTATAAACTAATATCTTTTTTGGCATCTTCCATTTGCAGAAAAAGCATCTGAGCAATAACTGCATTAGCCACGAAGTCATTTATTGGAGTCCCAATAAAGATGATTCGGTCCCTCAGTAAACGGCTATAAATATCCCATGCGCGCTCAGTACGACCTTCACGCTCATAGACAGTTGGTAATGGAACATAACTCACGATAAATCCTTGCTTTTAAATGTGTGATTAATTGAAAAAGAGACCTTAGATTAAATCAACTTAATAAAAATCTCAATCTTTAGACTCAGATTTCTCCTCAATGGTAATTTCAGCCTTATCCATCAAGAAATTCAAAGTTTTACCGATTTTGATATCTCTTTGCATCGCATCAATTTTACTACGGTCTTTCTTTAATTCCTTTACAAATGCTTCTGGCTTCTGGCCCGTCATTGAAGCATGCTGGATAATCGCACGATTCAAATCATCATTTTCAACTTTGATCGATTCTTTATCCGCAATCATGTCTAAAATGATAAATGATTTCAAACGAGACTCAGCCATTTGGGTAGCACTGGCATGCAAAGCTTCTTTATTTTTCTCAAAATCTTCTGCTGAAACTCCTTGTTGCATGTTTTTCTGCATGAAATCCTTGAGAATAGATTCCCTTTCCGAATCGATTCCACTTTCAGGTAAAGGCACAGTGACAAATTGTATCAAATGATCGACAATTTGCTGACGATTTCCATTGGCGATTTCATTTTCTTTTCTTTGTTCGATTGTACCTTTAATCTGCTCACGAAATGCTTTTTCGTCTTTTACCTGCATACTTTCAAAAAATGCCTCATCCATTTCTGGAAGAATTTTTTCACGAATATCGCTCACCTTTATTTCATATGTTGCTTTTTTCCCTGCCAAAGCTTCGATTTTAAAATCTGCAGGAAAATCCATCTCAACCTCTTTTGTTTCATCTTTCTGCATACCAATCAAACCTTCAATAATTGCAGGTACCCCAGGCGCATTTTCTGCTCCAGCCTCTTCCCAGGTTGATTTTTGTGTGCCGTACATAGCTTCATTGGGTGCAATTTCTTCAATTAAAGTGTCACCAATCTTACCTGTATAAGAGCATTGTACATAATTACCTTTTTCGATTACTTTATCGACTGGTTTGAATTCTGCCCTTTGCCCTAAAATATAACCGATCATCTGATCGATTTCTTTGTCATCAGCTTCGGTAGGTGCACTTTTTACTTTAACACCCTCATACTCAGGAAGGTCAAACTTTGGTATAATATCCACTGAGAAATTAATTGAGGCCTTCTCGCCTGAAAGAATTTCGCCCGTTTCAATTTCAACAATACTGTAAATGCGTAATTCTGATTTCCCGAGCCCCTCCTCGTGTGCTTTTTGCACAAGACGCTGTTTGAGCTCTTTGTTAATTTCCTTCGCATATTGCTTTTGAACCATATTGGGATTTGCTTTCCCGGGTCTAAAGCCTGGTATCTTGGCAAATTGGATAAATTCAGACAATACAGCATCCCCCTCAGCAGAAACTTCCTCTGCTGTGAAATGTGCTAAAATTGCCTTTCGAGTCGGCGAAATATCTTTTTGTTCAATATTCATAAATTCTATTAAGTGATGTAAAAAAGAGTGTAATCAACAAAATAGTTATTTCGGGGTCAATTCAGAATCTACATTTTAAAAAATTATCTTACCTGAATAAAATCAGGTGTAGCAGAATCAAATAAGCTATTCCAAGGACTGAGCGCAGAAAGTGTTTCAGGAATCGCATCTAATTCACGGTTTAAAACACTGATCACCATAATCTTTTTGTCTCTATTGAACATCCGTACATTGAGTCCCAAGGCCTTAAGCATTGGCTGAAAATCAGTCACATCCACACCTTCTTTTAAATGAATCAACACTTGATCGGCTGCCATTATCTCCAGTTTTTGTTGAGAAACATTTTCAACTATTCGAACGTATGGGTAGCTCGATTTATATTCCATTATCCATATATTTTCCTCTTCCCCTACTGAATTAATTAATGTCCCCGAAGCGATTAAGCTCCCTTTCAAAAAAACAGCGGGCAGTGATTCGGGCATCTTGGGTGTACTTTCATCCATTTCAGACCATGCATCTAATGCCTGTTGCTCTGATTGCTCTTTTTTCAGCGATTTATTTTCGAAGTAGATAGAAACTAAAAAAGTCCCGATG
>JAQCDT010000055.1 GCA_027620575.1 Verrucomicrobiota bacterium | reverse complement strand
TCTCACATTCACTGGCAAATTTTTAAAAAAAGACACCGAAACCTTCATGAAGCTGTTGGCGGATCTTTTGAAAAATCCAAGATTTGATGAAGAGGTATTTAATAATTTAAAGAAACAATACCATGCCTCTTTTTTAGACTTAGAAACGAGCACCGAATTTAAGGCGGACACTCTTCTATCTCAAAACCTTTACCCTAAAAATCATCCCAATTATCAGCACAGTTTAGCTGAACTTCAAAAAAGCTTAGAGGCAACAACGATAGATGATTTAAAAGCATTTCATAAGAAACATTACGGTAATAAAAACATGAAGATCGTTTTTGCAGGCGATATAAACTTGTCTACGATACAGAGAGGTATTCGTAATACTTTTAGTATATGGAACACAAAAGTGGAAGAAGATCCTAAGCCCTCGGAATCAATGGTGTCTAGCCAACCCAGAATTGATTATTTCATTCCAGATAAAACAAGCATTTCTGTTTTCATGGGTTCACGAACTTTTCTAAAAAGAGATGACCCTGATTATGTGCCATTCAGTATCGCTAACTATATCTTAGGAGGTAGTTTTAATTCTCGTTTAATGACATCCATTCGCCAAGAACAAGGACTTACCTACAGTATACATTCATTTCATGAAGGCGATATCTTCACTTCAGGCAATTGGGGATTGGAAGCTAGCTTTTCTCCTGAGCTTTTAGAAAAAGGGCTTGAAGCAACTAAGAAAGAAATAGCCACCTGGAATGAATTGGGTGTCAGTGAAAAAGAAGTCACTCAAGCTGTAGAAACAATTAAAGGAAAATATCTAGTTGGCCTTTCTCAAACTGGCACAGTTGCTAGGCAAATACATAGCTTTATGCTTAGAGGGTTTTCTCCTTTTTATATCGATGTTTATCCTAAATTATTAAACATGGTTTCTAAAAACCAAGTAAATGATATCATAAATAAATACTTTGATCCCGAATCCATTGTCACCGTGACTTCAGGAACTTTCTTTAAAGATAATCGAATCATAACGGATATAAATTTCGAGTTAGAAGTACCCAATCCTGCGTGGACAGTACAAATTACTGATGTTTACGAAAATGCAGAAGCATTGATAGTCATTGCCAAAGTGAATTCAAGAACCTCAATATCCACTCAAGTGATAACAAATATTTCCGACACTGTATCAGCGAAAGTAGATAACCCGAATAAGCCCATTAAATACTATATTGTTGGAAAAAAATGGAATTGGAATTCGAAAACCAATAACGTAACTTTCATTAATAATAAGGACGAAATTGATTCAATAATCCTCAATGCGTCACCCATCCAATTCAAATAAACATTTTCCAAATGGCTAAAATAGACATCGAAAAACTCAAACACATTTTACATCGAAATGAAAGCGATATTCAAAAGATCAATGATATCTTAAATGATATCGCTATGGAGCTTCAAATAGAGCAAGCAGAAAAAGAAGCGCGGCCGCCTATAGTCAAAAAACAATTCATCACCTTAATCGCAGATAATGAAGGCGTGTTGGTGGATCGGGATTTTGCAAGCTGGGTATTACAAATTCCAGAGGAAGCTAACCCTCAAGCAGTGATCGATAAAATTCATCAGTCTGCCTACACTTATAATGCCACGCCCAAAGGAAGCCGTTTTCCTGTGAAATCAATGGGGGAGACACTTGAATCAGTCAGTGCTAAAATTTTCAAAGAAAATGATGTATGGGTAAAAACAAAAATACCCGTTCTCGCTGTCAGTTGTAAAAATCAAATACCACAAGGTTAATTCCTCATGGATCAATCAAAAATGAGTGCCTCATGTTCATAGAATTAGCAAAAATATCGTGGAATATATTAGCTGAATTTGCCCCATATTTGCTGATTGGTTTTTCAATCGCTGGGCTATTGCATTACTGCATACCCCCTAAACTCATTATTAATCAATTAGGAAAGTCCAATATTTATTCTGTGTTTAAAGCTGCACTTCTAGGAATTCCTCTACCGCTTTGCTCTTGCTCGGTGATCCCAGTCGCTTCTTCGATACGAAAAATTGGAGCCAGTCGTGGCGCTACTATATCATTTTTAAGCTCTACTCCCCAAACTGGAGTCGATAGCATCTTAGCCACTTATGGTTTATTTGGTTCGGTATTTACTGTGATTAAACTCGTTGTCGCACTTCTTTGCGGACTAGTCTCTGGTATATTAGTCGATATTTTTTGTAAACAAAATGAAGCTTCACTCCCTGAAGTGGACAACCATGATTCACATGAAGCACCGACTGAGAAAAAATCCATCTCTGCTTCGATTCGCTACTTTTTTATAGAGTTACCACTTGATTTATATAAGCCACTTCTCATCGGAATTTTTATAGCTGGTCTCATCAACAATTTTTTACCCAGTGATTTTTTTACTGGCACCTTTAGTTCAGGGATAGTCGCATTTATTGGAATCACTTTAATCAGCTTACCGCTCTATGTCTGTGCTGTTGAGTCTTTGCCCCTAGCCTTTGCTTTTTTAAGTGCCGGTATTTCACCAGGTGCAGTTCTTGTATTTCTCATCGTTGGCCCCGCAAGTAATTCGGCAACTATTTTAGCCACCTTAAAAATCATTGGAAAGCAGGCAACGATCATTTATATTGCGACACTCGTAGTCATTGCTTGGAGCGCAGGCTATTTGATGAATCTGTTTTTAGATATAGAAATAAGTGACTTTAAAGAGCACCATGCTCATCTAAGCCTCTGGCATCATATTTCTGCAACGGTATTGTTAGCTTATTTTCTCAATGCAGTTCTCTGCGAATCAATTTTCTTGCGCAAAAAAGCAATAAAGAAAGATTGCCCTATAAATTAAATCATACCAAGAGAGGTGTACACTTCTTCCCTTTAAGTAGGTCGCCATCCTTTAGGGTATAACCTCTTAAAAAATCAGAAACTGGTAGCATTTTTCCACCCGCCTTTTGTAGCTCTAAGATTTCAATGAGTCCATTTGAAGTGACGACTCTCAGTCTGTCTTTTTTTAGAATTACCGAACCGAAAGGAAGGTTTAATTCATCTTCTGCTAAAGAAAGTTCGCATACGTCTAATCGACCTACTTTGATTCGGGTTTCTCCATGAAAACAAAAGGTATTTGGCCAAGTCTTAAATGCTCTCCATCGGTCGTAAATTGCTTTCGCACTCAATTCAAAATCGATCAAGCCATCTTCTTTAGTCAATTTACGACAATGACTTTTCAAAACTTCATTCTGCGGGATAAATTCCAATTCATTATTCAATAAAGCGACCATAGATCGTTCCAAAATTGGAACTGTAGCTTCACCGATTTTCATTCGAATACTTGAAGCACAATCTTCCTTTTCAATGGTAACGTATTCGATATCGGCAACCGCACCTGCATCCATTTCATGATCAATTTGCATCAATGAAACACCCGTTTCTGTTTCACCACAAGCAATAGCGGTTTCCACAGGAGAGGCACCTCGGTATTTGGGCAAAATTGATCCATGAAAATTCACCATTCCTAGCCTAGAGGCCTTACGAATCGCCCGCCCTAAAAAATGCCCGTAAGCCATAACAAACGAGACATCCACTTTTTGGCCCTCTAAAAATTGAAGCAAATCCTCATCAGGCTTATCAGGTTGAAATAACTGTATCCCTTTATCTCGTGCATATTCAGCAACTGGATTTGCTTTAAGCTTTTGTCCTCTACCTTGCTTGCGATCGGGTTGAGAAACAATTGCCAATAATTCCCATCGCTCCTCGCTTTGTGTGTACAACCATTCAAGGGACGGCAAACAAATCGAGTCGGAACCAAAAAACACTATCTTCTGCCTATTATTTTTCAAAATATAAATGACCCTCTTAAAATAATTCTTGCTGCCTTCTTTGATTGAATACTGAAGCGGAACTCGCACTTAATGTAAATAACTGAAATATAGAAAGAGCCTTTAATTCCTTAAGCGAAAAGAGCCTTTGTAAAAGTAAAGCACTTGCAAGCGCATCGTATAAGGCACAGTGATAGCGGAGACGTTCTTCAGGGCAATATAAGCGAGCCAACTGCATCAGCTTGTCCTCCAAATCAAACAAGTGAATCAAAGCATTTAATTGATAGTTTTTTAAATCTGGATACAGACGGCGATATATTGGCAATGTATCCAACCACGGTCCCCAACTTGTCAGTAATCCGTTTTCCTTAGGATTTGAAAAATCTGGCGATTGCCGAGTGTAGGACCACGTATCTTTGAGTAAACGATTCTCTACTGAGGCATTATGCGCACACAATGGCCCCGTTTTTCGCAACTGAGCAAATAAATCAAAATCTTGCTCAAAATTTGCACATTCAATTACGAGTTCTGAAGTGATTCCATGCTGCTGACTTTCAATCGCATCAATAGGACGATCTGTTCCACATAAACGGGTCTTTGCCTCTAATAAAGTATCACCTTGAATTGAAACGACACCCCATTCAAGAACCCCTGTTTTAGTACTGCCTTCAAAGTCGATTATATGAATAATTTGATCCATTAATAAATGTGCAAAATCTTAAGATAATTTCAGACTAAACGATTGCAACTTGGATAATGTTCCTCAATCTGAAAATTAGTACTTTATATTTATTATGTGTGCACTTAATCCGGAGCAAAATCAACTATTCAAAAATTTTATTACACGTTTGTGTGATGTGGCCACCGAAGAAATTATTCCTCATTATGGTATCCATGTGGACGTAGAACACAAATCGGATAACACCCCGGTGACAATTGCAGATAAGAATGCAGAAAAAAAGATACGCGAAGTCATCAATGCAGAATTTCCCGACCACGGTATCATTGGTGAAGAGTATGGTTCTGAAAAGGCAGACAGTGAATTTGTATGGGTATTAGACCCAATTGATGGAACAAAATCTTTCATTTCAGGAGTTCCATTATTCGCAACGTTAATCGCTCTGCTTCATAATGGTCGCCCTGTACTCGGTGCCATCAATCAACCAATTTTAAAACAATTACTTATTGGCGATTGCCAAACCACGACACTCAATGGAGTGCAGGTCAACGGACGTAGTGCTCGCCCTATCGAAAAGGCAACTCTCTGCACAACCGACCCAATTCGTAAAACTTTATGGCAAAATAACGCTCAATGGGATGACCTACCACCGAAAACTGCTTTATATCGATCTTGGGGTGATGCAGGGGGGTATATTTTACTCTGCTCGGGGTTCACTGATATTATGTGCGACCCAATGATGGAGATTTGGGATTGTGCAGCGATTTTGCCCTGTCTTGAAGGAGCCGGATTTACTTTTACTGGGTGGAATGGAGAAGATGCCTTTGAGCAAAGAAGCATCATAGCGGCCAAGGCACCATTACATAAAACAGTGATGGAGACTCTATACCCAAATAACTAAGTTTTTTCGGTGACCCATTTATTACAGCTTTTAAAAAACATCGTTAAGTCCGCACACAGGACAAATTCTTTAGAATTCTTGCCGATCATTCAATCGATTCGAGAATATAGATTGGGATTCCTTCAAGACGATTTAAGAAGCGCCATAAATGTTGCTCTACTTGCCTTTCCTCAAGGCATGGCCTACGCATTGATCGCAGGTCTACCCATTCATTACGGGATAATTGGCTCCGCAATCGCTTCTATTTCCAGTGTCTTTTTTGCCAAATCAAACCTCATTACTTTTGGCCCAACCAACGCAACAGCGGTCATGCTGTTTACAACTTTTGCCAGCCTAGGACTGCCCCAAGAAGATAAACTTCAATACATTAGCATTTTAGTTTTGCTTACCGGAATCTTTATCGTGATAGGATCCTATTTTCGAACGGCTGACCTCATAAAATATGTCTCTCGCTCTGTGATAACGGGCTATATTACTGCCGCCGCACTCTTCATTATCCTCAATCAAATACCCAATATTCTTCAATTGGATGTCACAAGTATTAATAAAGATAACTTTTTTAACCTTATTGGAGGCATCTTTCAAAATATACCCTTAACACATTTACCAAGTTTAGCGATCAGTCTAGCCACTGTGCTACTCTATGCTTTGCTCAACTTTAAATTTCGCAAATTGCCCAATATCGCCATGGTCTTAGTTGCGATATCTGCTCTTTCTTATTTTATGAATGGCGCACAATTTGGAATCCTTTTTTTACCTGCCATCGACCAATCTTTATTATCTTTTTCATTCCCTCAAGTAAGCTTTGATTCCATCAAATTACTAACAAGTACAGCAATTGCCATAGCCCTTCTCTGTATCTTAGAAGGTATTTCTATTGGTAAATCATTAGCCATTAAAAAAGGGGTGCGTTTAAATAATGACCAAGCCATGTATTCAATTGGCATGTCTAATATTGCCTGTTCCCTATTCACTGGAATGCCTGCCTCTGGTTCTTTAACCCGATCTAGCTTAAATTATGAAAGTGGCAGCCAAACCGTATTTTCTAATCTCTTTTCTGGCATCATTATTTTAATTGGAATATTCGCAGTGGGTTCACTCACTCAGTACATCCCCATTTGTGCCCTGTCTGTTTTAGTGGTGATTGTCGGATTATCATTATTGAATAAGCACGCCATACGGATTGTCACTCAAACAACTGGTTCAGATGCCATTGTTTTCTTAGCAACTCTTATCTCAGGACTCTATATCTCTCTAGACAGTGCTATCTATTTTGGTGTGGGTATATCCATTCTACTATTCTTGAAAAAGGTCGCAAAGCCAGAATTAAAAGAATATTCCTTTAACCAAAAAGGCGACTTATTAGAGGCCCAGAGTACCAACAGAGATATACCTGAAGTTTCTATTGTTCACGTTGAAGGTGAATTATTTTTTGGGGCAGCTGATTTATTCCAAGAACAAATGAGACGAATTTACGAAGACTCTCAACTCAAGATCGTAATTTTAAAGATGCGTAATGCACATAACATGGATGCTTCGAGCGTGATGGCACTTGAAGAATTAGTGAGGCATATGAATAAACTTGGTCGCTATTTAATTTTAAGTGAAGTCAAAGAAGGTTTATTAAATGTACTAAATAGATCAGGAGTAGCTGATTATATAGAGCACCGTAATATTTTTCTCGACGATATTGCCAACCCTACACTGTCGACAGCCAAGGCACTAAAGCGAGCCAAAGAACACCTTGGTGAGGAAGAGCCCAATGTTTCAATTTATGCAGAGTCCAAAAAATCTTAAGCACATTTATGAAAAAAGAAGTATTACTTTTACTGCATCCTGATTTTGAGGAAATTGAAGCGATAACACCCATTGATTTATTGCGAAGAGCGGGAGTCATTGTTCATACCGCATCCACAAGTAATGAACTCGAAGTTCAAAGCAAAGGCGGAATTCTGATAAAAGCAGACTCCCTCTTGAGCGAGCACGAACACAGTCTGTACGATGCATTAGTCATCCCAGGTGGGCCTGGCATATTTCAGATTCGCAATCATAGTATGGTTCAAAAAAAGATTCAGGAATTTCATAGCTCAAAAAAATGTATCGCATGTATTTGCGCAGCACCGCTCTTATTATTGGATCAAGGCCTCAGCGAAGCATTTACTATGACATGCCATCCATCGGTTCAAAGAGAATTTCCTTCGCTTCACTCAGAGGCAACTGTGTGCGATCAACATATCATTACTTCAAAAGGTGCAGGGACTGCTGTCTCATTCGCTTTAGCAATAATTGAATATTTGTTGGATAAAGACACTGCACAAACTATTGCAGATGCTATCTGTATGTAAGCAATGTTTGTACCATGAATACACACAAAAAATTGTTATTAAATATTCGAGACATCACTCTC
>JAQCDT010000054.1 GCA_027620575.1 Verrucomicrobiota bacterium | reverse complement strand
CCTACTGCTCTGGCTATCGCCCTGCTGCCCGAATGAAAAATAGCCCCGATTCTAGCTCCAACCATACAGGATTTAGAGTTGTGAAAAATATTAGAAAATAACTATCAATCTTACGGCAACTCAAGATACAATACCTTAATACTTTATACTCAAGACATTGCTTTAAAATGTACAAAAAGACAACAGTACCCTTTTTTATTTTTCTTGTAGTTTTATTTTTAAATAGTCTGCAAAACTTATGGAGCAATGAACTCGCTGGAGATAATCGCCCTAATCGAATCATCTTCATTCTCAGTGATGATCATCGATACGATTATATAGGATTTATGAACACTGTTGAATGGCTAGAAACGCCTAATATGGATCGCCTAGCAAGAGAAGGTTCACATTGTGCTGAGGCTTTTGTTACCACCTCCCTCTGTTCGCCAAGTCGAGCCACGATCTTAACTGGACTCTACACCCACCAGCACACGATTGTAGACAATCAAGCCCCAAACCCTGGAATTCATACCTATTTTCCTAAACATTTACAAGATGCTGGCTACAAAACTGCCTTCTTTGGGAAATGGCATATGGGCGATGACAGTAATGATCCTCAGCCAGGATTTGATCATTGGGAAAGCTTCAAAGGACAAGGTGTCTATTTCGGACCTACATTAAATATCAATGGTAAAGAAATTACCTATCCTGAGGATGTTTACACGACAGACTTGCTCACCCAGCACACCATTGAATGGCTCGAAAAACAAGATCCTGATCAGCCCTGCTTTGTTTATTTATCCCATAAATCCGTCCATGCATCTTTCCTTCCTGCAAAACGCCATGAAGGACTTTACGACGGCAAAAAGATCAAGCTTCCCATCTCTTATGAACAAACCAAGACTGGCGAATACAAAAGACTCAAGTGGCCAGAGTGGGTCAAAGAACAGCGTATCAGCTGGCACGGAGTTGATTATATGTACCACAAATCAATTGACCTACATGAACAAGTCACAGATTACTGCGAAACCTTATTAGGTGTGGATGACAGTATCGGTGCAATGTTAGATTACTTAGAATCTTCAAATCAATCTGATAACAGTCTATTTATTTACATGGGCGATAATGGTTTTTCTTGGGGAGAACATGGGCTTATTGATAAGCGGCATTTCTATGAAGAATCCACTCGAGTTCCTCTACTATTTTATTACCCGTCAGTCATTCAGGCTGGTCAAGTGAATCAATCCTTAATTCTTAATACCGATATCGCACCTACTATTTTAGATTATGCAGGTGCGAAAATCCCTGATTATTACGTTGGGCAGTCAATCAAACCTACTTTTAATACAGAAGAGATTTACCAATTACGCGATACAATCTTCTATGAATACTATTGGGAATACGATTATCCGATGACCCCCACGACTTTTGGTGTTCGGGATGCCCAGTATAAATTGATTCGCTATCACGGAATATGGGATCGAAATGAATTCTACGACTTAAAGAATGACCCACATGAACTTTATAATCTAATTGAAGCCAGTGAGCACCAAGAGAAAATTGTCACGATGACTGAAGCCCTTTATGCTTGGCTTCAAACAACTAACGGTATGCAAATACCACTGAAACGAACCGTTAAGACAAGATGGGGAGATTATCGTCACCCTGATCAGTATTAAAAAACATTGAATCAAATCACATTTGTTTTGTTACAAGAATGTTACACTTCCTTGAAAGGTTTAAGGTTGAATTTTAAGCCCTTATTTTGTTATCTTTGCTCCACTAGTGGAAAATCCTTCATTACAGTTAAAAACACTCATTCTTTCAGATATCCATCTTGGAACAAAATACTGCAAGGCTAACGAAGTTTTAGATTTTTTAAAACGCTGTCACTTTAAAAAACTGATACTCAATGGTGATATTATTGATGGCTGGAGCTTGAAGCGACAAGGTGGGTGGCAAGAAAGCCATAGCCAAGTCCTCAATCAATTAGTCAGCTACATAGAAGACCCATCAATAGAAGTTGTTTTTTTAAAAGGCAACCATGATGAAATGCTCGAAGAAGTTTTGGATTTTCCTCTAGAGAAATTAAATATGATCCATGAACATATTCATGAAAATATACATGGACATTATTTAGTCACTCATGGCGATGCTTTTGATACGGTTGCTCAAAAACACAAATGGTTAGCCATATTGGGTGATATTGCTTATCAATTTATGATGGGGGTAAACGCAATCTATAACAAATATCGTGCTTGGAGAGGTAAGCCCTATTTTTCAATTAGCAAAGTGGCAAAAGCGAAAGTTAAATCGATTGTCGGGTCCTCGGATAATTTAGAAGATAAGTTAACAAACGCAGCAAAAAAAGCGAACTGTTCAGGGATTATTTGCGGACATATTCATACTGCAATCGATAAGCAAATCGGTGATATTCATTATTTGAATTCAGGCGATTGGGTGGAGTCTCTAAGCGGAATCGCCGAATATCCCGATGGCCGTTTTGAAATCATCTACTATTCAAATAAACTTTAACCCTATACCCTATGTTACAGCTATGTTAATTTTATGCAATATAATGCAATGATGCATTTAAGGGTCGCAAAGTATTTTAAATTTATCAAAAAAGTTAAAACTAACACTATTATGAATCTGAAAAATTTATCAAAATTCTCACTTCCCATTTTCATGTTAACTTTTTCCGTAAGTTTATCTGGGGAAAAACTTGTCGATGACACACGCAGCACTATTGAACAATGGGTAGAAACTGAACAAATCATTTCTAAAGAAACCTCTCAATGGAAAATAGAAAAAGGCTTACTTGAAAAGACTCATGCATTACTCACTTCAGAAGTTGCTCGACTTGACTCTGAATTAAAAGATTTGAAAGAATCTGCGAGTGCCTCTGATGAAGAACGTTCTTCACTTACTGCCCAAAAAGAATCTTTGAAAGCAGCTTCAAAAGTCGTTGCATCTTCAATCGGTTCACTAGAGAATTCACTAAAAGCGATCATCCCATCATTACCGGATCCACTGATAGAAAAAATTCGTCCATTGATTCGCCGATTACCTGATAATCCAGAAAAAACAGACCTATCTCTCGGCCAAAGAGTACAAAATATCGTTGGTATACTCAGTCAAACAGACAAATTTAATACAACGATTACAGCAACGAGTGAAGCAAGGGAATTTGAAGAAGGAAAAATTGTTCAGGTTACTACTTTATATATGGGTTTGGCGAGCGCCTACTATGTAGATGACTCAGGCAAATATGCGGGTGTCGGAATTCCAACGGCGAATGGATGGGAATGGCCTGTAATTGATGGTGTCGGTCCACAAATCAAACAACTTGTCGATATTTACGAAGGGACAGGAGAAATTCAATTCATCCAAGTACCTGCCCAAACTAAAACTCTTTAAATAGCTTAATCATTATGCACCCTTTTAAATCTATAATTGTCATTTTAATCACCAGCATAGGCTTCTGCTTATCTCTATTAGGTTCAGAAACACTGTCCTCTGCATCAAAAAAAGCCACTTCTGATTTAGCGCTTTCACTTGAAGAATTGGCTGAAGTTCGCAAAAACATTGCTACGGTCAAAGTACCATTGATCAACGATGTAGCAGAACTCGAAAGTGAAGTACGTCAAAAACAAAGCAAAGTCGATCGTTTGCTCAGACTCAGAGATAACAATGATATGGGTTTGAATCGCTTACGTGATCAAGTTAAAGGACTCAATGAACAAAATGATTATGCTGCTAGTCTGCTAGATGAATTTGTCCGTACCTTTGAATCAAGAATTGATTTCAGTGAGGTACAACTTTACCAAGATGTCATTGATGAGGCACGTTTGATTCTCGATGATTCAGATGCCGATCAAGCTGAACGCTTTCAAAAACAACTCGAGGTCATTTCAGTCGCTTTAAATCGCCTTAAGCAATTGGTTGGTGGTTACACTTATGAAGGTCTGGCGTTAACTCCAAATGGCGATATCATTGAAGGTCAATTTTCTGCGTACGGCCCCTCTGTATACTTTAATGCTAAAGACTCTAGCATTCAAGGTATTGCCGTCACTCGTTTGAATGCAGCTGAGGCCGCCATCGCTTTACCCGGAAGCAATTACGAAAAAGGCTTGGCTAACTTTATCGAAAATGGAGAAGGATCCATCCCTGTGGATGTCACTTTAGGAAAAGCCTTAAAAATCGTGGAAGGAAATGATACCCTTTTTGAACATTTAGCCAAAGGAGGCAGTGTAGGTGTTGTGATCATTTCATTGGGTATTGTCTGTTTATTAATTGGCGGGTTTAAGGCCTATGAAATCACTAATTTCAAGACACCTTCTCGGAAAAATGTGCAAAAAGTTATTCAGTCCATTGAATCAGGCGATACAGACGAAGCACTTGCCCAAGCCAGTAAGCTTGAAGGTGTAGGAGGTAATCTACTCGTGACTGCAGTGGAAAACCATAAAATCAAGAGTACAAACCTTGAAGAAATTCTTTTTGAGAAAATCCTATCCGCTCAACCCACATTAGAACGATTCTTACCTTTTATGGCTTTAACTGCGGCAGCCGCACCACTCTTAGGACTTTTAGGAACCGTTACAGGTATGATTAAGACGTTTACTTTGATCACTATTTTTGGAACTGGAGATGCTAAAAGTTTATCGTCTGGTATTTCTGAAGCTCTTGTGACAACTGAACTTGGATTGGTTGTAGCGATTCCATCACTGATTTTACACGGCTTACTTTCACGTATGTCTAAGCAAAAAATAGGTGATCTAGAACAAATTTCCGTGAGTTTTATTAATGGAATCACCGGAATCAAAAACGCTGACTCAAATTAATGGTTCTCATCATAACAGATATTTTCAGTATTTGGGGCAGCGGTGGCTGGGTGATGATTCCATTGTGCCTCTTAGCTATTTTGATTTATACAACTGGCTTTGAAATGTTTCTGTTTCTTAAAAGTTTTGATTTAAAGATAAAACCGGATCAAAACCTTAAATCATGGATACTAGATCCTGAGCAGGCACCTGTACAAGCCAAAGAAATTATTCGCTATACACAAGAAAACGTGACAGCTTCAAAGCATTTGAGAAGCCGCTTTGAAGAGATTGAACAAAATATACTTCATAAAATAGATCGTAAGTTAATTTTCTTAAATACATTGGTGGCTTCAGCGCCCCTCATGGGTCTCTTAGGTACTGTCATTGGTATGCTAGGCACTTTCTCCGCAATATCTTCTGGTGGAGGCTCTGAAACAGTCGATATGGTTGCAGCAGGTATCTCTGAAGCTCTTATTACCACACAAACTGGACTTTTCATCGCTTTACCAGGTATATTCCTAATTTTGGTCATTCAAAGGCAAAAAAGTAGTATTGCATCTGCAATACTTCGGCTTGAATCTCAATCACTGACTGCCTTAGATTTAAAATAATCTTCTCTCCCTTTCTAAACACTTAACGCATATGCTCAGAAGAAAAATTAATTCAAATGAACGCGAAGACGTTGAAATCAATCTGTCTCCAATGATTGATATGGTTTTCATACTGTTAATCTTCTTTATTGTAACGACTGTTTTTGTTGAAGAAACAGGTGTTGAAGTCAACAAACCAGAAGCTGCTGCTTCTGTTCAGTTAGAGAAAAATAGTATCCTCATTGCTGTGACTAAAGAAAACAAAGTGATCTACGGTGGTCGTGATATTGGTATTAATGGTGTAGGTGCTATAGTAAAACGCTTATTATTAAATGAAGATCTCCCTGTTATCATTTAGTCAGACGAAGGTGCAAGTCACGGAACATTTGCTAGAGTCTATGGAGAAGCGAAACTAGCGGGTGCGAAAAAAATCAATTTCTCGACTAAGCGTTAAAGTATAATATCCGTTTACCTTAAACTTTAAAGTTTCAATGTCTAAAACATTTAAATCGCTCAAAGAATCTAAACAAAATAAGAATAACAGTATTTTAATCGGTATTGCTGTAAGCTTTTTACTCTTTTTGGCCATTCCTTTAACTCAGATCTTCAACAATTATGAAAAATCAAATGAATCAATAGATTCTTTTGAAGTCGCCCCTCCTCCACCGCCTCCACCGCCCGAGGATCCACCCCCTCCACCTGAACCCGAAGAAGAAGAGCCTCCACCCGAGCTCGATTCTCCTCCGCCTCCTATCTCTTTAGAGCAACTCGACATGGCCCTAGAACCTGGGACTGGCGGTGCTTTATCTGGAGATTTTGCCTTACCCACTTTTGATGCTAAGAAAACGAATCTTGGAATGGATATTTTTGATATCAATGACCTTGAGAAAAAACCACAACCAAGACGGCAATTGCCTCCTCGTTATCCCGCGAAGGCTAAAGCGAGTGGCCTAGAAGGTTTTGCTCTAGCGGAATTCATTGTTGACCAAAACGGAGATGTTGAGTCCGTGGTCATTAAAGATTCGAGTAATTCAATATTTGAAGCACCTACCGTAGATGCCATTCGCAACTGGGTCTTTACGCCTGGTGAAAAAGATGGTCGAAAAGTTCGAACACGTGTTCGTGTTAAAATTCCATACACTTTACAATAATTTAAATGCATAATTTCACTAAAAATAACACTATCATGAAACAGATCCTAATCACTCTCATCTGTACACTCGCTACCCTTCCTCTTATTGGGCAAACTAAAAAGGGCAATCCAATGTCTGAACTATGGGATGACCCACAGTTCCAAAAAGAATTTACAGCTAGCTATGGCACACTCGCTGGCTATGAACCGACCCTTAGCGAAGAAGAAAAAAGCACACTTCGTACTTTAATCAAAGTAATTAAAGCTCGACCAGATGAAGCGATTAAACAGCTTGCACCTCAAATTAAAAGTGATGACAGTGCGGCTTTTGATTTCATATTAGCCAATTTATACTTTCAAGAAGGACAGCTAAATGAAGCGGAGCAATATTATAACCAAGCTATCAAAAAATATCCTGCTTTTAGAAGAGCTTATAAAAATCTTGGCTTTGTCCATATCCAAAGTGGTGATTTTGCCTCGGCAATTGAATCGATCTCAAAATCAATGGAACTAGGTGATGTGGATGGTCGAGCCTATGGACTTCTTGCTTATAGCTATCTAACACAAGGCAATTATTATCCAGCAGAAGCTGCATACCGACAAGCAATACTCATGCAACCTGAAACCGTCGATTGGAAACTTGGACTAGCTCGTTGCCTCTTAGAAATGGGGCAATATTCTGATGCAGTGGCTATTTTTGAAACAATGATTAGCGATGATCCAAATAACACGGATTATTGGATTCTACAAAGTAACGCCTATCTTGGTTTAGAGGAGAGTTTAAAAGCAGCTCGTAATTTAGAGGTTGTGCAACGCTTAAACAAAGCAGACATCCAGACGCTCAGTTTACTAGGCGATATTTACATGAATAACGAAATGCCGGATCTTGCATTGAATGCCTATTTATTAGCGGCTGAACTTGCGGAAGACAAAGACCTGGACCTACTAATTAAGTCAGCAAAAGTACTCACTCTTACGGTTAATTACGATCAAGCAGAAGCCATCATCACTAGAATAAGGAATGATTTCTCCGATACTATGGATGATGATGCTGATTTAGAGTTACTTACCTATGAAGCAAAAATTGCCCGCGGAAAAGGTCAAGATAATGTAGCGGCTAAATTACTTGTTCAGATTATTGAACGTGATTTACTCAATGGTGAAGCCATCATTGAACTTGCTAAATATTACGCAGATCAGGGCAAACTTCCCGAGGCCATCACACGCTTTGAACAGGCTCAAAAAATTCGCAAATATGAACGCCCTGCTTTGGTGGCTCATGCACAAACTTTGGTGAATAATAAACAGTATGATGAAGCATTACCTTTGCTTAATCGCGCACTACGAATTGAATCAGATAGAAATTTAAAAGACTATAAAGATCGAGTTGAACGAGCTGCTCGAAAACAGTAATTCTTAGAGTTTTTATCGCTTTAACTTCAATGTAACTTGAACGACATACA
>JAQCDT010000053.1 GCA_027620575.1 Verrucomicrobiota bacterium | reverse complement strand
TTTGGGTCTGATCGAGGCTTAACCTTGAAAACATCGTGGCTTGATAAGTTTGGAAATAAGGACTCGGTGTTTGCTAGCGAATCAGAAGCTGTGAGCGAGACTGAGCGTGAGAAAATTGTCCAATTAACTGTGTTGACTCGAGAGATCGGTTTTCGTTTTAGAAAAGAGAAGGAAGACTTTTTTTTGTCTGATTTTGAAAGAATTGCGGGGTTTTTCTCACATGCCAAGAAACGTTGGGAAAGCACATTTGGTTCATTTGTTTTAGATCAAGGGGCTGAAGAGATGGCTCAAGGGATGAAAAAAATAGAAATTTTGGGACGTGCAGAAAGTGCAGGGCGTGGCAAAATGAAAATGGATTATCAATTTCGATTAGGTTCGGAATTAATGGATTTGGAAGATGCCCAATATTTAACGAACTATGCAAAGGGGACTCATTTTATAAAGGGTAAGGGAATTATTTCGATTCAAGAGGAACAATCAAAGGCAATCAAAAATTGGGAAATCAGTTTTGATAAAAAGAAATTACAAGAATGGCCACGCTACATGCTCTATTCATTATGGTTAGATAAGGGTATCCAATTTGATTTAGCGGGAGAGTTAAAGCGTTGGAGAGAACGTTTGCTTAAAAATAATAAAAAGCATGAAGATTTCCAGAGCTCTTTGCCTGATTTTTTAAGAGAATATCAAGCAGAGGGGGTTGCTTGGATGCAACAAATGTTCAATAACGGGGGGCATTGTTTACTTGCAGATGAAATGGGCTTGGGGAAAACACTTCAGGTACTTACTTTGATTGCTCATTGTGCAGAGTTTAATCAATCAAGTATAATTGTTTGTCCCGCAAGTGTTGTGCCGGTATGGAAAATGGAAATAGTGCGTTGGTATCCAAATCTACGAGTGGAACTTTTAAAATCTGACCATCTCCCAAAAAATGAAAAGGGTGTATTATGGTTATCTAGCTACTCTCTTTTGAGAAGGCATGTGGATCAAGTAAAGGCAGTGACGTTTGAATATTTGATATTAGATGAAGCCCAATGTATTAAGAATCCGCTAGCTAAGGTGAGTCAGGCGTGTTATGCACTCGATGGAAAATATCGCCTTGCGATTACCGGCACGCCGATTGAGAATAAACTGTTAGATATATGGTCGATTTTTAATTTCTTGATGCCAAGGTTAATGGGGTCGATGCAAGAATTTGAAGCTGCGCTTCAATCGGATAATGCGAGTTGGGTATCGGAATTTTCGGATCATGTTAAGAAGCAGATCAGTCCATTTATTTTGCGTCGATTAAAAGAACGAGTGGCTCAAGAGTTACCTGCAAAAACAGAAGTGGATTTAATTTGTCCGATTAAGGGACAGCAAAAGACCCTATATAATGCTTTTTTAAATAAAGAATTGGCTTTAATAAATGATGATTCAGGAAAGGTTATTGAGCAAAAGGGATTTAGTTTATTCACTTTATTAACACGCTTAAGGCAGGTTTGTTGTGACCCGGGAATTATTCCAAACATTGATTTCGATGCCGAAGAGAGTGGTAAGGTGATTGTGCTCTTGTCTCGTCTGAATGAAGCTTTTGATGGAATCAAAAAACGTAAAGTAGTTATTTTCAGCCAGTTTGTTAAATTAATTGATCGCTTAAACCCTATTTTAAAAAAACATTTTCCTGCTTTGAATATATACGAACTTACAGGTTCTACTAGAGATCGTAGTCAACCAGTCAGAGAATTTCAAGAGGACTCTAATTCGGCTATCATTTTGGTGAGTCTTAAAGCAGGTGGTACAGGTGTGACTTTAAATTCAGCAGATTATCTATTTCTTATGGATCCATGGTGGAATCCAGCTGTTGAAAATCAAGCAATTGATCGTGTCCATCGAATGGGACAAAAAATGCCCGTCTTTATCTATAGAATGATTACTAAAGGCACCATTGAAGAACGTATTCAATTACTGAAATCAGAAAAAAGAGAATTATTTGATTCGACTTTCAAAGATGTGAATCTGGTAAAAGATATTCACGAATACTTTGGTAATTTAAATAATCTAGTCGCACTCGATAACACCGAAAGTAAAGAAACGAGTGCAGTGAAAGAGTTAATTAAATAATCGTATTAAGAAAACGAAGTGCTGCATTATAGCCTTCAAAGCCTAGCCCTGAAATGACTCCTTTGCAGGCAGGTGCAGACATTGAAGTTTGCCGAATTTCTTCTCGCTGATAAATATTACTTATATGAACCTCAATAGCGGGGATATCGCATCCAGCTAGGGCATCCCTTAAAGCAAGGCTTGTATGGGTCAGTGCTCCAGGATTGATAATAATTCCTGCAATACTAGATTCACTCAGTGTTTTGTTAATCGTGTCGATGATAACACCTTCATGATTGGATTGATGAAACTCTAATTTGAGATTAAGCGATTCTGCCTCAGCGGTCATTAGCTTTTCTAGGTCAGCGAGTGTTTGATCGCCATAAATTGAGGGTTCTCTTGCACCGAGTCGGTCAAGGTTGGGGCCATTAATAATTGCTATTGTTTTCATTGCTTTGATTGAAATGTCTAAATTAAACAGTCTTGATCTAAAAACGTCCATTCGATTTTAAAATGATTTGCAAGTTCTTCTGCAAGTGCTTTGACGCCAAATGTTTCGGTCGCATAATGGCCACAAGGGTACAAATTCAGTTCCATCTCTTGTGCCATATTAAAGTGATGCTGTTTGAGTTCACCTGTAATTAAAGTATCAATATTATGAGCTTTTAAATAGGGTACGGCACTTTGCCCACTTCCAGTTAATATAGCAATTTTTTCAGGGGTTTCGCTTCCGTAAAGTATGGATGAAAAAGTTTTTGGAAATAATGTTTTGAGTCGTTCTGTAAGCATCATTCGTGTGCAACCGCTAGATTGGCATATAAAACTATAGTGGGTGCCTTTGTATTCTAAAAAGGTATCAATCACTTCTAAATTAAGTGCCTTAGCGAGAAGGGCATTATTACCAATTTCGGGATGACAATCTAATGGTAAATGTGCACTCAAGACAGCGATATTGTTATCCATGGCTGTTTTGATTTTTTTATAATTATGATCTTTGATCGGCGTGATTGGTGACCAAAATAAACCATGGTGACAGAGTAGAAGATCAGCCTTTGCTTGTGATGCTTGTTGAAGTGGTATTAAGCCTGCATCTACAGAGGCTGCAATTTTTGTAACACGACCGTTGTTTTCAAGTTGTAAACCGTTTTCTGCATTATCGAAGTCAATAATCGAATCAAGGTTTAATCGTTTATGACAATAAGATACGACTGAATCTAACTCTACCATGTGGGTACTTTGGCATAAAAAAGATAAAGTGGAAGCGAATTTTTAGGTTGATTTAATGATAACATTTTTCAGTGCTTTCATTGGGAGTTTAAAAGATGAGCGATTATTCATTACGTTTTAGTGCATTAGGTCGATTATATGGTCAGCAGGCCTTAGGGATATTGCCCAAAGCACATATAGCTATTGTCGGACTTGGGGGCGTTGGCTCTTGGACTGTAGAGGCTTTGGCACGATCGGGTATTGGCCAATTAACTCTGATTGATCTTGATGAAGTTTGTTTGAGTAATGTGAATCGTCAGATTCAAGCTTTGGATTCGACAGTGGGTCAATTTAAGTCGGTGGCCTTGAAAGAACGAATCTCTGAAATTGCACCTGAATGTCAGGTCATTGAAAAAACACAATTTTTCACAGAACAAACTGCAGATGCATTGTTGTCTCAAGACTATGATTGTATTGTTGATGCAATTGATTCGGTTTCTCATAAATCACTACTCATAGCAGAAGCGAGACGAAGAAAATTGCCGATTGTAACTTGTGGTGGGGGCGGAGGCAAATTAGACCCGACAAAAGTAGTTGTGAAGGATTTAGCAAAAACAAAAAATGATCCACTGTTATTGCAGGTGAGAAAACGTCTAAGAAGGGATTATGGTTTTTCTAAGTTTGAACGACAGAAGTTTCATGTGCCTTGTGTCTTTTCAGAAGAAGAGCCCTTATTTCCGCAGGCAGATGGGACGGTAAAATGCGAAAGGGAAAAGGGTGGCGACTATCGCTTAAATTGCGATGCAGGATTTGGCTCTTCAACAATGCTTACTGGTACGATTGGCTTTACTTTGGCATCAGTGGTGATTGATCAATTGATGAAAGCGGAAAGCTAATCATCAAATGAATTTTGCAGCTAAGTAGGAGAAAAAGAGTCCGATGCAATAAATTCCTAAGGAAATAAAATAAATTACATGGCTGAATTTTCGGGATTGCATACAAGCCTTTGCTTTTTCTCCCTCTATTGGACAAGGTGCATTTCGGTTTAACCATAAAATGAGTCCATTTATCATCAATAGTACAGCTACAATGATAAATAAGAGGTTTTTATTTTGGGCAAACGTTGTATAGCCAGGGACATTTGCATAGATTGAAGCCATAACGCCTCCTGCACCTAATGTTACTAATAGAGCCGGTAGTGCACAGCAAAGCAGTGTGCTCGTCGAAGAAAAAAGTGTGAAAAAGGATAGGGCGTTTTTCATTCGTCTCTTTCAATAGATTCTAAAGCATAGCCATTTGCTTTGATCAATTTTTTGATTTTTTCATCTGAGAGTGTTTTGCCTTCTTTGAGTTTTAGCTCAATAACTCCATCATCTAAATCGACATTTACGCTTTCTACGACTTTAGTGCTACTGAATGTCTTTTCTACACTGCGTGCACAAAAGTCACATACCATTCCTTTGACATGGATTTTAATTTCATTGGACTCTTCATAGGACTCATCTGCAGATAGGAAATTAAAAGAGGTTAAGAAGATGCTTAGAATAAGGATTAAAGTTTTCATTTTTTTAGAATCTGATTATAGTGTTAAATAATATTTGATTGTTTGAATTTAATCCAATTTCGCAAAGGTAGTCGCCTTTGAAAAATCGAATCATGGGTGTTGCAATGATGTGATTATCGGAATCTGTATCGTCCGGATGGTGCTCAATTTGAAGCATAAGCCAAGTATGTAATTTCCCATAGGGTGCTACATAGGGTGCAATTCCAATTCGAGCTTTTTGGTGAAAGGTATTGGAGTCAGTGAATGGTTCATCGGTATGCTCAATTCCTGCAGCATAGAGAAAGAAGTGTTTACGTGTTTCCCAATCAAAAGAGAGATTAAAAGCACCGTGGAAAATCTTTGTTTGGCTTATCTCTTTTTCTAAGCGACCTAAATGAATCATGGAATAGAGATTCGCCTGGGATTTCTTTTGATTTTTTCTAAAAAGTAAATGGTTCCATTGCAGTGCATTTAAGCGGTCTTTTTCCTCTTCGTAATAGGCTCCGAGAAAGCCAATTGAATTTTTTGCATTTGGGGAATAGTGGATATGAACTGTAGTCTTTTCCCAATTATGTTGCTGCATGAATGTCCAACTATTTGGATAAGAAATAGGTCTTGCTTCGAGCAAACAAAATAATGCTAGAAAAAGTGTAATAAAAAGCAGTGATTTGAGATATGCTATTTTCCTTACTATCATTATTATCTTAGACTAACTATTTGTTCATTTGTTCAGAGTTAGATTAATTTTATTTAAAATTATTTAACTGAGTCTTTTTCAGAAATCTTTTTTAATCTTTTTAGCAAATTAGTTCGTCGAATATCCGTTTTGTTATTTTTTACTGCAATAGAATAAGCATCCTTTGAGCCAATAATGAAAAGCTTTTCCTTCGCTCGAGTGATTGCAGTGTAGAGTAAATTTCTCTGTAACATAATGAAATGCTGCTTCATTAAGGGAAGAATGACGATCGGGTATTCACTACCTTGACTTTTGTGAATAGACAGTGCGTAAGCAAATTGAATTTGCGAGAGCTCATTTCGCTTATATTCAACTAGATTTTGATTATATAATATGCTTATAGACGATTCATCGGCACTGATAGATTGGATGATGCCAATATCTCCATTGAATACGTTTTTATCATAATTGTTTATCGTTTGAATGACTTTGTCACCGATGCGATAATAGTCATTTCCGTAAGCAATTTCAAAAGGAAGTGGCTTCTGGGTTTTTTCTTTAAAGAAAATTTGTTTTGCACTTTGGTAGTCTTTTTGCTCGGTCATCCGGCTTTTCGACTTTGCTGAATTATTCAGACAGTTTTGTAAGGCTTCGTTTAAATTTTGAATACCGCCACTACCTTTGTGCATTGGTGATAGGATTTGAATATCTTGAATTGGATCAATTGTGCCATTGTGAGCAATTTTCGGGAGGTACTCTTTCACAAGATAGAGGATCGCTTTAAGCATACGCTCATCGTCTTCTGCTTCAATAAAGTTGAAGTCAATTTCGGGATCTAAATGATGTAAGCTCTGTAAAGTCATTTCAGGTTCATGAACCCCTTTTAGGATATTGTGTGCAGTAGTTATAATTCTACTTTCTTTTGCCTGTCGGTAAATCGTATCTAAGCGAACAACATTGGAGAAGGAGGTATTCTTAAGATCACTCAGAATATTGCCAGATCCAACGGAAGGCAGTTGGTCTGAGTCGCCTACAAGTATAAGGTGTGCAGTACTAGGAATCGCATCGAAGAGGGAAGCAGCTAGTTGTGTGTCTACCATACTTGTCTCATCAATTATGATGCAGTCACAAGTTAATAAATTTTCTTTATTGTGAAAAAAAGAACCCGTTGAAGGATCAAATTTAAGCAATCTATGAATTGTCTTTGCTTCCTTTTGAGTACTTTCGGATAATCTCTGTGCAGCACGGCCTGTAGGTGAAGTTAATATGACTTTACACTTTTTAGCAGAGAGAATTTCGACAATCGCTCTCAATATGGTCGTTTTTCCCGTACCTGGACCACCAGTGATGACAGTAATTTTATGTGATAATGCGGTTTGAACGGCAAGACTTTGCTTAGATTCAAATTGAAAGCCTGCTTTGTCCTGAGCCCATTTTATTGCAGAATCTAATTTTATATCGGGTAAGTTAGATTTTGAATTATAGATTAGATGAATGGCTTCGGCAATTTTAGCTTCATAGAAAGCATAGGTTGGACTTTGTACAGCTGGCCCTAAAAATGCATCGTCTGCATTGTAAGCCTGAATCGAATAGAGTTTTTTGGCTTTGATTAGAGCTTCTATTTGATTGCCAACTAACCTTTGTTCCAAACCCAATAATTGTGCAGCTTGCTCATTCAGCATTGGTATTAAAGCAATAGTATGGCCACTGTCTTGTATCTTATTTAAAGTATGCAGGATGCCCGCATCTATTCTTTCCTTAGAGTTTGTGGGGAAGCCTAAATTTAAGGCTAATTGATCGGCGGTTTTAAAGCCGATTCGGTCAATTTCTTCAGCAATTTTATATGGATTATCCTGAATAATTCGCTTTGTATTATGGCCATATTTTTTAACCAATTTTAAGCATTGAGATGGAGTGACTCCATAGGTTTGCAAGAATAATAAGACATCTCTTACCGTTACCTGCTCTTCCCAGGCAGCTTTGATTGATTTGACTCTAGATTGTCCAATACCAGGGATTTCAGAGAGTCTTGCACTCTCAGTGCTTATGATTTTAAGAGTTTCAGTACCAAAATAATCGACAATCTTGTCTGCGTAAGATTTACCTATGCCACGAATTAATCCACTACCTAAATACTTTTTGATGCCATAAATCGATGCTGGTAATTTTGTGGAAAAATTATTTACCTTAAATTGTTTTCCATGTTTTTTATGTTCAATCCATTCTCCTTTGACACTCAGAGTTTCTCCACATTGTATATTGGGCAAGGTTCCCAAAATTGTCACCTTTTTGTTTGTCTTATTCATGGATAATTCAGCAATACAATAAGAATTCTCATCATTAAAAAATACTATTTTTTCTAAAACACCGGTTAATGCTGTAGTATCGTTAGAATTCATTGAATTGTTAAATAGATTATAAACGAATTTAAATAATGCAGGAAAGAAACAGAGAGTCTAGTAAAAGGAATCGTAATTCTAGAATAGAATCTAGAACAAGTTCTAAGAATAATAATAGAAAGCTAAAATCTAAAGAACTCACTCCTGTTGAAAAGAGAAATCAATGGATTGAAAAAAATAAAAAGAAGTCACAAAGAGCCGATAATCGTGAGAAACACTCGGCATTTAAAAAAGCTAGACCATTAAAAAGAGATCAAAAGCCTAAGGTATCGCCAAAAAAGATTAAAAAACTTGAAAAAGGTGGCTCTTTAAAGACATCAGCCCCTCAAGAAGATAA
>JAQCDT010000052.1 GCA_027620575.1 Verrucomicrobiota bacterium | reverse complement strand
GCGATTTATTTTCAGGCGTATGTTTACTCTAGTTCCATTGTTATTTGGGGTGAGCTTGCTTGTTTCACTTTTGATGTACCTGTCCCCAGGTGATTTTTTAACACAAGCACGAGCGGCCAAAGATATTGATCCGAGTTTTATTGAGCAGACTGAGCGACAACTAGGCTTGGTGGATGCCGAAGGCAACCCCACACCTTGGTTTGTTCAGTACGGACATTGGTTGGCAAATGTTTCGCCGATTAAATATGGGCCATGGGTCGGTGAATCTGATAAAGGGCTCTTTTTTGGAAGTCCATACTTTGGCGAATCATGGACCTATAAAATTGAGGTGTTTGATTTGTTAAAACAAAGAGTCCCAGCGACCTTTATTTTATCGCTCAGTTCCATTCTCTTCGCTTGGACGATTGCGATTCCTTTAGGCATCTTAGCTGCCATGTACAAAGACTCAATCTTTGATCGGGTATCTGCCTTCCTTGCCTATGCAGCACTTTCGATTCCTGAGTTTTTCTTGGCCATATTAGCTGTTTATTTTGCGGCAGTCACCGGTCTGTTCCCTGAGGGCGGACGATCGTCTATCGAAAGTGAGTTTTTGCCCTTAGGCTTACAGTTTGCCGATTATCTGCACCATTTAATTTTACCCACAATTGTATTAGGCATCGGAGGCATAGCCGGCACCATGCGAATTATGCGTGCCAATTTCATCGACAGTATGCGAGCCGAATTTGTGACCACCGCACGAGCCAAAGGCTTACGAGAAAATGTCATTATGTTTGTGCATGTCTTTCGCAATGCGATCAATCCTTTGATCACTTCATTGGGCTATGCCTTTGCTAGTTTATTGTCGGGGGCTTTGCTGGTTGAAAATGTGATGAATTATCCGGGCTTAGGGCAGTTGATTTATGATGCGCTGATTCGGGAAGATCAATATGTCGTAATGGCGGGAGTCTTAGTCGGTGTGACTTTACTAGTGTTTGGTAACCTTTTAGCTGACTTATTATTAGGTTGGGTCGATCCACGCATACGAGTTGAATCTGAACAGTCGGCGACTAAGCAAAAAAAAGCCAATTACAGCCAATGGTTATTTCTCATTCTTTTTGCACTGATTGGTGGAGAAATATTACTCGAGTCTTATTTCCCATTGGGCTTATTCGTAATCGCTCAGTGTTTAAAATGGATCGGCTTGCTCTTGGTTGCTTTGATTGCTTTGGCCTGTATCGCAATGGTCGCCTATCTAATATTCATAATGGCCAAGCGTTTATTGATACCGATTTTTAAACGAACCTCTGGTGCAATTGCTTTTTCCATTTTAGTTATTTTATATTTTCTTTCAGGCTTTGCTTCCTTCTTTGCTCCTTATTCCGTCTCAGAGCAAAACCTAAGTTTCCCGTATCATCCTCCTTCGCAAATTCAATATGTGGACGGACATTTAGAGGTGAGTTTAATGGAAAGGGCCCAAGTGGGCGTGGCTCAATATCAAGCGACTGGTGAAACTGCTCGGCTTAAATTTTTCTCTCAATCAGAGCCCTATCAGTTATTCGGTTTGATTCCCATGTCCTTCAAGTTTGTTCAAATAGATTCAGATAATCCAAACGACCGATTGTATTTATTAGGCTCTGATTCTACAGGACGTGATATTTTCAGTCGCCTCTTATTTGGCTCACAAATTTCGTTATCGATTGGATTGATTGGTATTTCAATTACCTTAGTGCTTGGCTTCATCGTCGGTGCCATTGCCGGCTATTATGGTGGATGGGTCGATTTCGCCGCAATGCGATTGGTCGAATTATTGATGTCGATTCCGGGGCTTTATTTGCTCTTGGCTTTACGGTCCGCCTTCATGCAACCCGAACTTTCGCCCGTTCAAGTCTATACTATTATTGTGGTGATTTTGTCGGTGATTGGTTGGGCGGGCACTGCTCGTATTATACGAGGGATGACTCTATCACTTCGTAAAAGACCTTTCGTGCAAGCGGCAGAAAGTTTTGGCGTCCCAGTCTGGTTAATTTTGGCACGCCATATTTTGCCCAATATTGCTAGTTATTTATTGGTCGCCGCTACACTTTCAATTCCTGGTTATATTTTAGCTGAAGCGGCCTTATCCTTTCTCGGATTAGGAATTTCTGAACCTTCAGCTTCCTGGGGGTTGATGCTTAAACAATCACAAGGCAATATGATTGTATTTTTCATGAACTTTTGGTGGATGCTTTTGCCTGGAGTGGCTATCTTTATTACGGTGGTGGCTTACAATGTTTTAGGGGATGTGCTTCGAGATATTGTTGATCCCAAGATGAAGCTTTGATTTCTTAAGCTAAAGGTATATCGATTATTTATGTCTAAATTATTAACAGTTGAACAATTGAAAATCGGATTTGGTACGGGTGACTCAATGAATGAAGTCGTTCATGGGATTGATTTCGACATTGAAGCGGGCGGTGAGACGGTTGCAATTCTCGGAGAAAGTGGTAGCGGAAAAAGTGTCAGTTGCCTAGCATTGACTCAGCTGCTTCCGATAGATGCCAATTGTTCGGTGTCTGGTTCAATTGTTTTTGATGGCCAAGATGTTTTAAGATTAGACGAGCCTGAGTTGCGAAAAATTCGCGGAGGCGGTATTGCTTATATTTTTCAAGAACCGTCTGCGTCTTTAAATCCTGTCTTCACGATTGGGTTTCAAATCGCTGAAGCAGTGCGCTTACATCGTCCTGATATCAGTGATGTCGAAGGGCGGGTGGTTGAGCTTTTAGAACTCGTAGGGATTCGAGAGGCACAGCTTCGCTATCGCTCTTATCCCCATGAATTGAGTGGCGGAATGCAACAACGTGTCGTCATCGCTATGGCATTGGCTTGCGAACCAAAATTACTAGTGGCGGATGAACCGACAACTGCACTGGACGTCACTATCCAAGCACAAATTTTAGATTTGCTGAGGAAGCTTCGCAATCAACTAGGCATGAGTATTTTATTAATCACCCATAACTTTGGCATTGTTAAAGGCTTTGCCGATCGTGTTCTAGTAATGTACCAAGGCAATATTGTTGAATCTGGAAGCGTAGAAACCGTTTTGTCCAATCCGCAACATCCCTACACAAAAGCTCTGATTAGTTGTATTCCTAAGCTGGGCGATCACCAAGAACGTTTAACCACTATCGGTGACTCATTAGATACTTAATCGACTCATTCAATCACTCACTTATAGGATTGGGTCAAAGGCATCTCGGAAAGCATCGCCGATAAAATTGAGTGATAAAATCGTCAAAGAGAAGAAGATGGATGGAAAGATTAAGAGCCACGGATAGACATCAAATTTTTGTGCACCTTCATTGATCAAGCTTCCCCAAGAAGCCAGTGGTGCTTGAACACCGAGGCCTAAGAAACTGATCACTGATTCCAAAAGAATCACTGAAGGAATGGTCAGTGTAGCAAAGACAATCACTGGACTGATTAAATTACGAAGAATGTGCTTTGAAATAATTTGATGGTGAGGCAATCCATTGAGTTGTGCCGCTTGGACATAAGCTTGGGTTTTGATCGTGCGTGTTTCTCCACGAACAATTCTTGCCAAGGTCAACCATTCCACTGCACCGATTGCGAGGAAGATTAAAACCAGACTTCGGCCAAACAAGACCGTCAACAAAATGACCATAATTGTGAAGGGCAGGGCATACAGTGTATCAACAAATCGCATCATCAGGGCATCAGTTCGTTTGCCGACATATCCAGCGACCATTCCATAGGCAGTCCCTATCAGTAATGCGACAGCCGTGGCTAAAAATCCTACAAAGATGGATATTTGTCCTCCAATTAAAGTGCGTATGAGTAAATCACGTCCAAGCACATCGGTGCCAAATAGATGCTCAGCTGAAGGGGCACTAGCACCGACAGAGAGTTGGGTCACTTCATAAGAGTGCGGTATGAAAAAAGGTCCGACAAAGCATACCAAAGTGAGGGTGAAAAAGAGAACAAATCCGATCCGTGCCTGGGTCGATTGGCAAAGCGTTTTCCAAAGCTTTGTTGGTACGCCGCTCGCTCTTTGTGAAAGCTCAAGTTTCTCTGTCTTTGAATTAATCACGATTTAATTTTGGGTTCATCCAAATTTGGATTAAGTCCACGATGAGGTTGAATAAAATAATTAATGCCGCATAAAATAGAACCGTACCCATGACCATAGTATCGTCTCTATTGAAAGCCGAATTTACAAAGAAGCTGCCCAAGCCCGGTATGAAAAATAAGGTTTCAACAACAAAGGATCCAGAAATCATTCCTGCGACTGCCGGGCCTAAATAAGCCACCACCGGGTTGAGTGCGGAACGCAATGTATGCACAACGAGAATCCTCATTGAAGAAAGTCCCTTGGCTCTTGCCGTCTGAATATAAGGGTGTTTTAAAACATCCAAGGTGCCACTACGGGTCAATCGAGCAATAAAAGAGGCATAAAATAAGCCCAAGGTAAAAGCGGGTAAGATACGATCACTGAATGAATTCCAACCGAATGGGTTGAACCAGCCTAACTCAGTTGAAAAGACGAGCAACAAAAGCGGTCCTAAAACAAATGCCGGCAAGCAAATACCAATCAAAGCGAGACTCATGAAAACAATTTCCATCGGCTTTTTATGAAACAGTGCGGACAAAATTCCCAGAGGCACACCGATAAAGATTGCAATGATCAAGGCATACAATCCCAGCTCAAGTGACACGGGAAAGGCTTGTGCGATAATTTCATCCACATCCCATCCCGCATATTTATAGGACGGCCCAAAGTCGCCCTGTAAGCGTTTCACAATGAATTGTATGTACTGCTCATGGATTGGTTTATCCATGCCGTAATGGGCTTCGATTAATTTCTTAACTTCTGGGGTGACAGGCTTTTCTTGGTCGAAGGGCCCCCCTGGGGTCAATTGCATCAGAATAAAGGTCAGTGTCGCAATAATCCATAGGGTAGGAATTGCTTGTAAGAGACGTCTGATGCTTAATTGAAACACGTTAAAAAATTAATCCTCAGCGGTGAGGGAAATAAATTGATAGGGATGATAGTCGAGAATGTTTGAGTGCCAACCCTCCACTGAAGGATCGATGAGCAAACTACGAACATAAAAATAAATAGGAATAAAGGGCATCGCTTCGATTAGGCGGTCTTCCGCTTGTTGAAAAAGCTCGAAGCGTTGATCGCTCTCTAACGTTTGTGTGGTTTCCTTGAGCAGTTGATCAAATTGTACGTCCTTCCATCCACTGTGATTGTTGCCCGAGTCGGAAATGCCCAGTCCAAGAAAGGTATAGGGATCTAAATAATCACCAATCCATGCCGCACGCGCGATATCGAAGTCGCCTTTTTGCCGAGAGTCCAAATACACCTTCCATTCTTGATTATGCAAACGTATCGTAATGCCGAGTGCTTCCTTCCACATTTGTTGAATCGCTTCGGCAACAATTTTATGTGATTCCGATGTATTATATAGTAATTCAATTTCGGGAAAATTTTCGCCCTTAGGGAATCCAGCTTCTGCGAGTAAAGCACGTGCTTTGTCTGGATTGTAAGTGAAGTTTTGTTGAGCGGTAAAGCCACCCGTATTTGGTGGGGTGAAATGATAGGCAGGCTTTTGTCCGCCCTTTAAAACATATTCAGTTAAACTCTCTCGGTTGATGGCATAGGCGAGAGCCTGACGCACACGCTTATCTGAGAGCGGTGCTTTGTCCGTATTCACCAAATAATAATAAACACCCAAGTAGGGGTCGAAGCGGATGTTGTCAGGGCGATGCGCTCGATACCAATCTATACGAGCAGTCGGCACACCAGATGTCAGATGAATTTGTCCCGCACGGAAGGCCCGTTCCTCCGTCTCTAAATTGATTGGCAAAAATTCAATTCCATTCAGTTGAACGATCTCGGCTTCACGATACAAAGGATTTCGTTCCACGCTGATTCCATTATTCAGACGCCATGATTTTAGGGCGAATGGGCCATTGCCAACAAAGTTTTTCGGCTGTGTCCATTTAGAGATACGATCGGTCATGGCACCATGCTTGAGGATGGTCGGAGGGTGAACCGGCCACCAAGTAAAATGCGTGGGCAAAGAAAGAAAATATGGGGTCACCGAGTGGAGTTGTATTTCTAAGGTCTGGGCATCGAGAGCCTTCACTCCAACGGAAGCAAAGGAATCAGTCGCTCCTTTATGAAAGTCCTCTGCACCCTTGATCGGATACAGCATATAGGCATAAGGGGCTCCCAGTTTCGGTGACAAAATACGCTCATAAGAAAAGGCAAAATCATGGGCGGTCACAGAATCCCCATTAGACCAAAGTGCCTTCGAATCTAGCTGAAAAGTATAGACCAATCCATCTTCTGAAATCGTCCAAGATTTCGCCACCCCAGGTAAAATTTCCAGTGTCTTCGGATCCACGGTGGTCAAGCCTTCAAAGAGTGAAAGAAGAACATAATGCTCAGTCACCCCCGATACCAAATGCGGATCAAGCCCCTCAGGCTCAGTGCCAATGCCCATATAAAGTACCTGCTCAGAAATGCCTCGTTCCACATTGGTTTGAGCTGGCGTACAAGCCAAGCTCAAGAAAAGCTGGACCAGCAATGGAATGATGAGGCAAAAAATGAATTTCATGATTTTATGTGCAAGCTCTTTGGATATAAATTCTTCGGATAACCTGCAAGAGCTTTTCCCTAAAAGCGTTTTAAAAAAACCACCGAAGCACAGCCAAGGCAAATGCTTATTGGGAAAGTTGCCTCTTGATCAAAGCACGATTATTTGTTTTCATCATCGAGTCTTTTTATTTAAGGCACCGCAGATTGATTAGATCACAATAGTTAAAGAAAATACCCAAAGAGATGGACAAAGGATTCAGCAAAGAAGGTCATTCAAAAGAACTGAACTTACGTGCGATGGCACAAGAATTTATGGATGGATTGCAACGCCATGCCGACATGCTCGCATTCAATCTAGCCTCAAGGGAATCCGTCCAAGAGGTCACTTATAAAAAGCGTTCGGCCGCACCCCAAATCATGCCCTCGGGAAAGCGACACCAAAACTTTGAGCAGATGCAGGCCTACGCTCGAGACTTATTGGTGCGTCAGGTGATCAACGACTGCTTAGGACTCGCCGTCACCGCACTGAATAACAGTCATTTCTTTTTTTCACTGCTCAAAGAATCCAAAGGCTCAAATAAATTTGCCGCAGGGGCTCAACAAATAGCCGAAGAGCGACACCAACATTTTTTAAAAGCACCCATCCATGTGAAGTTTGATTTATTGCATCAACATTATGGCGTTCGAACAGACCAACAACCCACCATCCTCAATTTAGTCATCGCCCTAAAAGCACTGATTGAAAACAACGGTATCTTAAAAGCAGGAATGTTTCCAGAGGGAGTCAATCCCGTGCTCGAAATAGATTTGAAACGCCTCGAGGTCGAACAAACAAAAAACGAAGACGGAAAGGCCATGGGTCGAATCGTCAATGATCGAAAAGTATTTCGTGATGGAGAAGCGATTGTCTTCAGTGATTTAGAAATCCAAAGAACCCTTGTCACCATCGCCTCATTTGCCGATGCCTTATTTAAGTCGGTCGCCGGCTACGCTCAAAGCTTCAACAAAAAAGGTTAAAGCAAAACAGCCTCCTCATGTTTCATCTAACACTACTCACGGTTGGAAAATTAAAAAACGCCTCGATCAAATCGCTCACCGAGGACTATCAAAAACGGCTTAAGCGACAAGGACGCTTTGAGACGGTCGAATTTGCCGACGGCACCGTAGAGAGTGAAGGACAACGCATACTCGAATATTTAAACAAGCAAACCCAGGCCAAAATTTTCATCTTAGCTGAAGAAGGGCAGACCCTAAGTTCAGAAAACTTCTCTCAGGAACTCCAAGCCCTCCAAGGAGGACAGGCCATCTTTGTCATCGGTGGAGCCTTTGGACTCGATCCCGCAGTCAAAGCCAAAGCCCATACCTTACTCTCTTTATCCCCCATGACCTTTACCCATGAGCTCGCTCAGATGTTACTCTGTGAACAAATTTACCGAGGCATTTCCATATTGAATGGCAGTAAGTACCATCATCAATAAGACGAAAAACGCCCAGAAAATGAAAAGTGTTCCATCTCAGCAATTTTCGATTGATCTTTAAAGCAAGCTTGTTTTTTATGCTCATCTACTTTTTGGAGACGTGACTGAGTGGCCGAAAGTACTTCTTTGCTAAAGAAGCGAACCTCAAAAGGGTTCCGAGGGTTCGAATCCCTCCGTCTCCGCCACTAACTTAGTTAGTGCTTAAAACGCAGTAG